>CANGWH010000016.1 GCA_947457565.1 Flavobacteriales bacterium | reverse complement strand
TGGCGTATTTACGGAAGGTATTTGCCAAATGTTGTATACCTAAATCAAATTCGTGATTGCCTAGGGTGGTTGCTTTATATCCGGCTAGATTCATCCATTCGTATTCTACTTTTCCTTGGAAAATATTGAAATAAGGTGTTCCTTGAAAGACATCACCGCAATCTAAAAGTAACGCGTTTTCATCTTTATGAATTTTTAATAGGTTATGGATATTGGTGATTCCGCCTTGATGGGCTAATTTGTGATTTTCCGGGAATGATTCTAACCGAGAATGGAAGTCGTTGGTGTGCAGGATTGTTATTGTCTTGGTTGAATTTGTTGCAATAGTATTTACATCTTTAGCTTTAAGAATATCCGGAATAACAACAGATGATATTGCCGCTGCAGTAGTAGATTTTAAAAATTGTCTGCGAGAGAATTTCATGGATTAATACCTTGAGTTAGAGGGTTGCATCAATTTTATTCTGGGCTGTGGACGTGGGTTTATGCTTTTAGTTAAATTGTACTCGTTTTGGAGTCCTTGGATAAGTGCCTCTCTTACAGTAATTCCTGTATTCCAAACAGGTTTCGCCTGTTTGCAAATACTATAACCATCTCCACCAACCGCCATATAATCATTAATGGCAAGAATGTAGGATTTTCTGGAATCGAATCTGCTGCCGTTTATAAGGATATTTTCTGCTTTTTTATTATTTATAGTACAGGAAGCGTTGGATAAATAAGCTCCATTTTTTGATGCAATATGTTGAAAAAGGCTATCGGTTTGTGCACCAGTTAGCTGGATGATCACTAAAATGTTTTCATAGGGCATGGCTTCAAAAATATCGCCCAACGAAATGCTGCCTGGTGATAGACCATTTCTGAGGCTACCGTTATTAAGTACGGCAAAATCGCAATACTGCTCCATGTTGTTAGGGTGTAATGTCGATTGTAAGTGATTGTTTTTGAAGTAATTATTGCCAAATTCTAGCATGTAATCGGCGGTTAGATTGCCAAGATTTCCAACCGTATATTGATTGCTAAAAACGGTATCGATGGATACAATCGGTTGAGACATTTTGATTGTTAGACTGTCATGGTATGGCTTTAGAAAGGATGAAATAGCATTGTTATGAAAGGCAATGATTGAGTCTGTATGCACTACAATATTTTGACCTTGGGCGTAGTGGAGGGGTTTCCCTGTTTTACAGGCTTGTGAGAGAGTAAGGCCAAGAGTTAATGCAAGGATGCCTATCCAACGTTTTGTTGGCTGGGTTGTTGTGGTTAGGGTTTTTTTAGTGGAATAAACGCCCATGCTTTGTCCCGCAATTTTAAAGGAAAATTTAATAATAACGGTTGGTGTTCGTTAAGATTTGGTTAATAGTGCGTTAAATAAATTGCTGTAAGTGACTAAGAATGGCATTTTTTTCGGAATTTTGTACAGATTATGAAGAAGTTTTTATTGATCTGCCTTTCCATAGGCGCGGTATTAAATGCTTGGTCTCAGTGCGATGAGTTGTTTATATCAGAGTACGTTGAAGGTTCCAGAAACAACAAGGCTTTAGAAATATACAATCCTACGGGATCATCCATTGATTTAAGTAAGTATAGAATTACTCGTTGGCAAAATGGTTCTGCCTCTTGGACCGCTCAGTATTCGGATTTATTATCGGGAACTTTGGATTCAAGAGATGTTATTGTTTGTGTATTGGATCGAAGAGATTCTTCGAAAACAGGCCAGGATACACCGGTGGTTCTTCCGTTGCGGTTAAAAGCGGATTTGTTTTTAAGTCCTGTTTACACCGTTAGTTATTCGATGAGTTTTAATGGGGATGATGCAGTAAGTTTGGATAAATACAACCCCGAAACTGATAAATGGGTACCGGTTGATATAATTGGAAAGATAGGGGAACAGCCTAAACCAGCATGGAGTAATAAACCACCCTACACTGGAGCAGGTACATGGTACACACAAGATAAAACATTGATTCGTAAGGATTCTGTAGTAACAGGAATTAAGAAAAACCCTTCAGTATTTAACCCAGAAGTTGAATGGGAACTAAATCCTAGAGATATGTTTGATTCGTTGGGTTTTCATTATTGTTTGTGTGGTTGGCCTGCAAATACCAAAGAAATTAAGCCAATTGAAATATCGTTGTTCCCAAATCCTGCCCAGGAAAAGACCAGTGCTTTCTTAGGTTTCAATCTTGAGAGTGTTCGGATAATCGATACAAAAGGAGTGGAAGTGATTATTGAGTCTTCGTTAAACAGTAATGAATTGAAGGATTACGTGATTTGGGAAGCTAATACCACAACATTAAGTAGTGGTATTTACCTAGTTCAATTCCGTGGAACTAGGGGTGAATACGCCACGGCTCGTTTAATGAAGTAATGGAAGTTTACATGCCACGGTTGGTACAACGATTTTTGGTTGCGGTTGCCTTTTTGGCAACCGTACCTGTTTTTTCTCAGGTAGTTGTAAAAGGTCAGGTAATGGATGATATCAGTGGGGAGCTATTGGCGAATGCTTTAGTTGCAACTAGAAATCAAACCACGCTAACCGGAAAGGATGGAGCTTTTGTATTGCAGTTGCCGATGGGTGAGTATACGATTGTTTGTTCTTTGGATGGTTATTCTTCGGACAGTGTTGTGATTCAAGCTGATCGTAATTTTATCAGCGGTCTTGTTTTTAAATTGAGCAATCAGAGTGCATCCATGCAGGCAATTCAAATTACTGCCAGCGTTGCAAAGGACAGAAAAACGCCAATTGCCTACTCTAATTTGATGGGTAAGGATTTGCAAGAACGATTAGGTAGTGCGGATTTGCCTACCATGTTAAATCAAATTCCAGGTGTTTACTCTACGCAGCAGGGCGGCGGTGCAGGTGATGCGAGAATTAACATTCGAGGGTTTAATCAACGGAATATTGCGGTTATGATTGACGGTATACCCGTTAATGATATGGAAAACGGCTGGGTTTATTGGAGTAATTGGTTTGGATTGGGTGGAGTAACGTCTATGACCCAAGTTCAGCGCGGTCTGGGATCGAGTAGAATTGCTAATCCTGCTGTTGGCGGTTCAATGAATATTATTACCCGTGGGATAGGGAATCAGGAGAGAATTGAAGGGAGTGTAGAGATTGGAGATTCTCGATATGAGCAATATTCGTTCAATTATACCAGTGGTAAACTTCCCGGGGATTGGGGTTTTACCATGAGTGGAACACGGAGAACGAGTAGCGGATACGTAGATTATTTGTACGATAATATGTTCGCATACTTTTTCAAATTGGAAAAGCAGTTTGGGAAAAAGCACACATTGAGTTTTGCTGGTATGGGTGCGCCGCAAAGTCACGGGCAGCGTACTTTTAGGGCACGTTTGAGTTTGTATGATGAAAATTTAGCAAGAGAATTGGGCATGGATACTACGCTTCCTCGAATGTCTAAAAACATGGGAAGAAAATACAATCAGCACTGGGGTACCATTCAAGAATTTGATACATTACAGCGCAGAGATTTGCAATCTGGAACAGTTACATCGGTAGACACTGTTTGGGGAAGAGGATATGTTCAAAATGAGCGGGAAAATATGTTTCACAAACCGCAGTTTTATTTGAAACACGATTGGAAAAAGAGCAATAAATTGTTTATTACTTCGTCTATTTATGCATCGTATGGTAGAGGTGGAGGTTCACAAGCTGCTAGCGGAAAAGTGCCTCAAATTCCACAGAATTATGGCAACTATAATTTTCAGTCGGCGTATGAGAACAATAAATTTGGAGATGGCTTTTTTTATGATCCAATCGACCCGAAATATTCTGATACTGAACGGAAATCGGCCGCTATTATTCAGCGTGGAGTAAACAATCACAATTGGTATGGGCTTCTTAGTACAGCACAATATAAACTGAATTCCCATTGGAATCTAACGGGCGGTATCGATGCGAGAATGTATTACGGAAAGCATTGGCGAGAGGTTTACAATTTATTAGGGGGTGATTATTTTATTCCAACAGATATTAATCCCAATTACTCGCCAAATCACATGTATAGGAAAGGTGATAAATTCTTCTATCACAACGATGGATTGGTTAATTGGTATGGTGCATTTGGAGAAGCGGAATATAGCAAAGGAAGAACTTCGGCTTTTTTCAATGTTAGTGCATCCAGAAGTAATTACAAGCGTATCGATTATTTTAAATTAGACTCCAATAAAAATCCTCAACATACCGAATGGGTTAGGTTAAATGGATTGACGTTGAAATCCGGGGTTAACCATAATATCAGTAGAAAAATAAACTTATTCTCAAACGTTGGGTATCTCAATAGACCAGCGAGATTCAACAATATTTTTGACAACTCAAATAAACGCGTAAAAGGGGTAGAAAACGAGAGGGTATATGCTTTAGAAGGGGGTGCTGGTTATAAATCCAAGCGTGTTGCTTTAACCTTAAATGGATATTACACAGTATGGGAAAATAAGCCGGTTGACTTTTTGTCAAGATTCACGGATTTGGATGGAAATGAATATACCTTCAACATCAACGGTTTGGCGGCATTGCATAAGGGGATTGAGTTGCAGTATACATTAAAACCTGGCGATGGCATCAGTATAGAAGGTGGTGTGGCAATGGGAGATTGGGTATGGCAATCCAGCAGTAAAGCTATAGTAAGGAATGATGCTGGGGATTCTATTGGGGCTGTAAATTTTAATGCCAACGGTGTTCATGTTGGCGATGCAGCTCAAAATCAGGTTACTGTTTTGCTTCGGTATGAACCTACCTATTTGAAAGGGGCTTATTTTACTTGGCAATATATTCGATTTGGAAAACATTTTGCCGATTTCGACCCAACCGTTTTGGTGGGTTCGTTTGCAGGGAAAGAATCGTTCAGGTTACCCGATTATTGGGTAATGAATTTGAGTGCGGGTTATAAATTTTCATTTAAAAATGGAACTCGCGTGCAGATTTATGGAATGGTGAATAACGTAACGGATAATTTATATATATCCGATGCCCAGCATAGAAGTTTGAGTTACAATTTAAATGTTTCATCCGCTGAAGCAGAAGCTAATGCACGGTATACATTTAATCCCAAAAACTTGGAGGTATTTGTGGCTCCAGGACTTAGATACACTACGGGTATTAGAATTACACTTTAATAAATACAACTATGAAATTGAAAAATATTTTTACACTCTTGGCCACCGTTTTGGCTGTAGGAGTGAGTTTCGCACAGGCTACCTTGCCTGCTTTCTGGAATTGTAATGATCCAGCGGCGGTGCCATCGGGCTGGACATTAAACCAAGGTACTTCGGGTAATTTTGTATACACATCACCTGCTTTAGTTAAAAGTTCACCGGCTTCTATGCGATTGGATAATACTGGTGAGTATGTTCAGGTTAATTTTACGGGTACAGCAGATACGGTGTTTTATTATGTTAGCGGTACTGGAACCAGTGGTGCAACGGCGTGGTCTGGTACTTTTGTAGTGCAAGAAAGTTCTAACGGTACTGATTGGGCCGATGTAAGTACTTACAAAGATGATTTGGGTTTAAGTATTAAAGAGAGATTTTCATTGCTTAATACTACTACTAAGTATGTGCGATTTTTCTTTAAAGCAAAAGTTACAGGTTTCAATCTAGCTATTGATGACATTAAAGTAAGTGATGGTATCGGTGGCGCCAAACCTGAATTGGTTGTGGAATATTCGGGGAATATTTTAGCTTCGGGCAAGGAAATTAGAGTGGGTGGATTGGATGTTGTGGATATTTCTATAAAGAACAATAGTTCCGCCGGTGACTTAGTCATAACGGATTTGAAAAAAACAGGTATCAATGCAGGTGATTTTACCACAGCGCAACCCTTTCCGTTCACTATAAAAGCGGGAGAGACTGCGATTTTAAGTATCGATGTTAACAAGAATGTAACTTCAGGCTCGTTGAAAGCTACTTTGGATATTTATAGCAACGATAGTAATAACTTGCCGTTCGCAGTAAATATTTTTGCTATTCGCGGTGGATTGGCATCAGAACCTACGTCGCCCGCAAGTTCTGTTTCGGTAAAAACAAATTTGGCTTGGAGAACTATTGTAACACTAAACAGTGGAACTGAGTCTGTGGATGGTTATGTGATTTTATTGGGTAAGGGTTCGGATGTTACCGGTGTTCCACAAGATGGTATCGAATACGAACGGGGTGGTTATATAGGCAATGATCGTGTATTGCATGTTGGTGCAGCGGGTGAAATTACCTTTGATAATATAGTTGCGAATACCCAGTATTTTGTTAAAGTATACAGTTATAACGGGTATGGAACATCTGCCAATTATTTTACGGGTTCTGTAACAGCTATGAATTATACCACTCCTGGTTTAAATCCAGGAGGTTATTACGCTTCCATTAGCACTGCTGATACCCAATTGGTAAAGAAGTTGCGAGCTGTAGTAAGGCCTCATTTTCAGGTGTTTTATTCTAATTTCGGAAGTACCATCGCCTCTAATTTTGAAGCCAGGGATACAACTGGAGGTAAGAAAGTAATTAACTGCTTTTACAGTGGTTTCCCCTATATATTCACGCCTCCGTTTTTCTTTAATACCGCCGATCCCGATTATTTTAGTCGCGAACATTCTTATCCTTACAGTTGGATGCCTGAAAGTAGTCAGGATAGTGCCAATTACAGCGATTTGCATTTATTATACTTAGTTCATCAAAATAAAGTAAATGCCAGTAGAAGTAATTACCCATTTAACAACTTGAAATCGGTAACGGTTAATTTTTATGGTGGTAAGTTTGGGTTGGATTCTGCAGGAGAATTTGCTTATGAACCCAGAGATTTTGCAAAAGGTGCGGTAGCGAGATCACAGTTTTATATCTGCGCAACTTATAATCGTCCTGGAAAAACTTTTACTATTCCAACATCCAATGAATTTTTAGGAATGAACCAAGATCAAACCGTGTTGAAACGTTGGAACCAGCAATTCCCTCCAAGTAATTGGGAAATAGCGCGTCACGAATACATCGCGGGAGTTCAGAATAACAGGAATCCGTTTGTTGACAATCCCGATTGGGCATGTTTCATTGATTTTAGCAACATGAAATACGTTGCGGGTGGTAATTGTTCGGTAAATAGTTCCTCTACACGTGAGAAAAAGAATATTGTGGGGGTAACGTCTTTTCCTAATCCGGCTAAAGATCAGTTGTCCATCGATTTATCGGCATTTAATTCTGAATTGGTTGCCATTACATTGACCGATTTTTATGAAAGAAGTGTGGTTCGATTTACGAGTAAAGACCAGTTGGTTACAATTCCTACAAGCTCTTTGTCTTCAGGAACTTATTTGTTGTTGGTTGAGGGTAAAACTAAGCATGCTGCACAGGCGGTTGTTATCGCAAAATAATGGATTTTCGGTCCCAAGAAATTAAAGATTTGATTCGTCGCTGTTTGGAAGAAGATTTAGGCAGCGGCGATGTTTCTAGTTTATCGTCAATTGAACCGGGAACCCAAGGTCAAAGCCGATTGTTGTTGAAAGAGGATGGAGTAGTGGCTGGATTACAATTGGCTGAGATTATTTTAAAAGAGATAGATCCCGCTATTCAATGGACATCGTTGGCGGAGGACGGGAAGTATTATACTTCGGGTACAGTGTTGGCCGAGGCTTCGGGCAGCGTTCATGCCTTGTTGGCCGGTGAGCGTTTGTTGTTGAATTTTATGCAGCGTCTTTCGGGTATTGCTACTCAGACCTATGGGGTCGTGAAATTGATTTCTGGGACAGGGGCTAAGGTTTTAGATACCAGAAAAACCACCCCCGGTTTGCGATTGTTAGAAAAATGGGCAGTAACCATGGGCGGCGGACAAAATCATAGAATTGGCTTGTACGATATGGTGATGTTAAAGGACAATCACAACGATTCTGCGGGTGGGATCACGGCAGCGGTTACTCGCACCCAATCTTATCTTAAGAGTCGTGCCCTTTCATTGGATATTGAGGTGGAAACGCGAAATATGGACGAAGTAAAGGAAGTACTATCGTTATCGGGTATTCGGAGAATCATGTTGGATAATTTCAGTCCAGAACAATGTAAGGAGGCGGTTGCGTTGATTGATGGAAGATTGGAAATCGAGGCATCGGGAGGCATTACACCGGAAAGTATCTTAGGTTACGCTCAGAGCGGTGTTAATTTTATATCTTTGGGCAGTTTAACGCACAGTGTTAAAAGTCTGGATATTAGTTTTAAAACCAAAGTAGTATGAAAAATAATAAGTTAATGCTAGGATTGGGGGCTATTTTTAGTTTCGCCTTACTAAGTTGTGGAGCAAAGCCGTCCATGGATGGGAGTAACAAGGCAGAATCTGCATCGGCCGCCACAGAATCGGCAAATACCATTAGTAATGCACCTGTTCAGGACGCAAAGTTAAATCCACAAGGTAATGCTACCGCTTCTAGCACAGAGTTGGTTTGGTATGGCTTTGAAGAAGGTATGGAAAAAGCTAAAATAGAGAAAAAAGTGTTGTTGGTTGATGCTTATACGGATTGGTGTGGTTGGTGCAAAGTGATGGATAGAGAAACCTATAAAAACGCTGAAGTAATTGCCAAGTTGAATAAGGATTTTGTGGCAGTGAAATTCAATCCGGAAATTGATAAGCGCTATAATGTAGATGGGACCACGCAAAATGGTGAGGGTTTGTTGATGTGGTTAGCACAAGGAAATCCGGGAGGATATCCAACCAGTTATTTTGTATTTAATCCTTCAAAGAATTATAATCGAGCAGCGCAGCCAGGGTATTTAGCACCGGCTGACTTTATAAAATTGTTAGATTTGGTATTGACAAAACGAGGTTCTTAATTGGAACATGGGCAGGAGGAGTAAGGTAAAATTTAAGGTTTTCGAATCGGTTCGATTGGAATCTGCGGTTGCTGAAGGCAACTGTATAGCTAGGGTAGACGGTCAAGCACTTTTTGTAAAATACGGAGCACCGGGAGATCTGGTGGATGTACAGGTTTTTCAGAAAAAGAAAAATTACATGGAGGGAAGAATCCTCCGTTTTCATGAAAAATCAACGCTTCGTACTAACCCGGTTTGTAAGCATTTTACGGTTTGTGGTGGTTGTAAATGGCAACATTTGCCTTACAGTGAACAGTTGAAGTTCAAGCAACAACAGGTTATTGATTCCTTGGAACGAATTGGTAAAGTGAAAGATTTTGAGGTATTGCCAATTTTAGGCAGCGCTCAGGAATATGCTTACCGTAATAAACTGGATTTAAGCTTTTCGGATAGGGCATGGTTAGTAGAAGTTCCCCAAGAGGGAATAGAGCGCCCTAAAGCCTTGGGATTTCATGTGCCCGGTAGATTTGACCGTGTATTGGATGTGGAGTATTGTTATTTGATGCCGGAAAAGGTTAACGATATCCAACGAGGCATTCGCCAATATTGTTTACAGAATAATATTTCTTTTTTTGATCCAGTTTCGCAGGAAGGTCAAATGCGCAATTTATTGGTTCGATGTAACCGAGATGGGGAATGGATGATTTTGGTTTCTTTTAAAGAGGATAAACCTGCTGAAATAAGCGGTTTGATGCAATATATACAGTCTAGTTTTGATAAAATTGTTTCGTTGTTGTACGTAGTAAATGGAAAGCGAAACGATACATTGCAGGATTTAGAGGTGGTATGTTTTGCAGGTAAACCGTATTTGACGGAGCGATTAGGCAATAGAACCTATACAATAAGGCCGCAAAGTTTTTTTCAAACTAATACTCTGCAAGCAGAGAATTTGTATAACATAACCAAGGATTTCGCTGGTTTAAACGGAGACGAGAAAGTATATGATTTGTATACTGGAACAGGTAGTATTGCTCTATATGTAGCCGATAAAGCCAAGGAGGTTATAGGCGTTGAGTATGTAGAGGAAGCGATAGCTGACGCTAAAGAGAACATGGTGTTGAACGGCGTGGAGAATTGCAAGTTTTTTGCAGGCGATATGAAGGATATACTCACCGCCGATTTTATCGCAGAGCATGGTAAACCCGATGTAGTGATTACAGATCCACCGAGAGACGGTATGCATCCAAGTGTAATTGCTCGCTTATTGGAGGCTGAACCCAAGAAAATAGTTTATGTATCTTGTAATCCAGCTACGCAAGCGCGAGATGCTCAATTGTTGGACGAGAAATATAGGTTGGTTAAAATTCAGCCCGTAGATATGTTCCCACATACCCACCACGTAGAAAATGTAGGGCTATGGGAGTTGAAGGGCATTAGCGTTTAATTGTTGTTTTGTTTTAACCCTTGCTGTTGCTCAATTAGTATCATTTCCTAAATTGAGCAACAGCAAGGATATAAATTATGCAAAGCAAGCAGCAACAATTTCGGCTTGCTCTTTATCGTAAATCTTTTTGTACCCTGTTGCAGGCGATGGGCTGCTCTTTCTGCCAATGTAACGTAAATTCACCGGGAAATCATAGCGCGCTAAATGCAACCAAGTTCCTTGGTTTTTAGGTTCTTCTTGAGCCCAGCAGAATTCGGCACCTTCGTATTGTTTGAATATTTCGGCTAATTTCCATTCTGGCAATGGATATAATTGCTCAATTCTTACAACGGCTACATCGGTATGGTTTCCTGCTTCTTTGCCTGCCAGAATATCGTAATATATTTTCCCTGTACAGAATACTACTCTACGAACCTTTTTGCTTACATTGTTGTCGTTTATTACCTCTTGAAAACCACCCTGGGCTAAGTCGTTTAACTGACTCACACATTTTGGATGTCTCAGTAAACTTTTGGGACTCATGATTACCATGGGGACCTGGAAGTTTCGTTTTAATTGACGGCGGAATGCATGGAACAAGTTGGCTGGGGTTGTGCAATTCACGACTTGCATGTTTGAACCAGCGCACAGTTGCAAGTATCGTTCTAAACGGGCCGATGAATGTTCCGGACCTTGACCTTCCTGACCGTGGGGTAGCAACATGGTTAAGCCGGAGAATTTGCCCCATTTTGATTCGGCGCTTGCGATAAATTGATCGATGATAATTTGGGCACCGTTAGAGAAATCACCGAATTGTGCTTCCCAAAGTGTAAGACCTTGAGGCATGCAGGTACTGTACCCATATTCATAGCCTAAGGCAGCATATTCGCTTAATAATGAGTTGTAAATAGAGAGTTTGGCTTGTTTGTCAGAAATATTATTGAGCGGAAGGTATTCAGCTTCGGAATCTTCCTTTTTAATCACTGCATGTCTGTGTGAGAAAGTTCCGCGTTCCACATCTTGACCTACTAAACGAACGGGATGGTTTTCGTTCAATAGGGTTGCATACGCCAGTAATTCGCCCATTGCCCAATCGATGGTTTCCGTTTCCATCATTTTGGCTCTATCGGCAAATAAATTCTGTACTTTTTTTATGGGTAGGTTATTTTCGGGAATTGCACTTATTTTTTTGCCTAATTCCTTTAATTGTTCAATCGGCACACCTGTATTTACTACTGTTTGGAAATCTTTAGCTTCGGCGTGTCTGAAACCTTCCCAAGTATTTTTAATGGCTATTTTTTCCGGTTTAAAGTCGCCTTTTGCTTCTTCAAAGCGTTCTTGGAGCATTGATTTGAACTCCGATTCCATTTCTTTGGCTAGTTCGGCATCGATTTCACCGCGTTCCAACAGTTTGGCTTTGTAGACCTCTCTAGGGTTAGGGTGTTTATCGATTAGTTTGTACATTGCCGGTTGCGTGAATCGGGGTTCGTCTCCTTCGTTATGGCCGTATTTTCTGTAGCCTAGTAAATCGATAAAAATATCTTGATTAAATTCTAATCGATACGCCATGGCTAATTTTACCGCGTGCACTACCGCTTCAACGTCATCGGCATTTACATGTAAGACAGGGCATAGAGTTACCTTGGCAACGTCCGTGCAATAGGTAGAAGTTCTAGCATCTAAATAATTGGTGGTAAATCCTATTTGGTTATTGGTTACTACATGAATGGTTCCTCCTACATAATAACCTTCTAAGCCGCTCATTTGTACCACTTCGTACATTATTCCTTGACCGGCAATTGCGGCGTCTCCGTGAATAAGAATTGGACAAATTTTGGTAACGTCATTGTTGTATTTCTGATCCAATTTAGCCCTTGCTAATCCTTTTACTACTGGATTCACAGCTTCAAGATGTGAAGGGTTATCGGCAAGTCTAAGGTGAACAGTTTTTCCAGATGCTGTTTTCACATCGGTGCTGTAACCCAGGTGGTATTTTACATCGCCTTCGAAATCTTCGAAACCTTCTTCGGTTTCGTTTTGGAATACTTTTCCTTCAAATTCGGCAAAAATTTGCGAATATGTTTTATTAAATATGTTTGCTAAAACGTTTAAACGACCGCGGTGGGCCATGCCCATAACGAACTCTTCAACCCCTAATCCTGCGCCGTATTGAACCACTGCATCAAGGGCGGGTATCAAGCACTCTAATCCTTCTAAGGAGAAACGTTTTTGGCCAATGTACTTAGTGTGTATGAAGTTCTCAAATACAGTAGCTTGGTTGAGTTTTTTTAGGAAATGTCGTTTTTCGTCGGTTGTGAGATTAGGGATATTTTTAGTTTGTTCGAACCTAGATTGTAGCCATTCTCTGCGTTTGGGATCCCGGATGTAGGTGAATTCGCAACCGATGGATTGGCAATACGTTTGCTCGAGAAGCGTAATAATATCTTTAAGCTTGGCAGAACCAAGGCCCAATTCGTGGCCGGCATTGAAGGTTTTTTCTAGATCTTTTTCGGACAATCCAAAGTTCTCAATTGCTAAAGTTGGCTGATACTGTCTCCTTTGTCTCAGCGGGTTGGTCTTGGAGAACAAATGACCTCGTTGGCGATAACCATTAATTAAGTTGAGGACATTTATTTCCTTCAGTGCATCTTCCGAAATCGCTGCACCAGATTCAAATTTTTGAGTTCCTAAATCAAATCCTTCAAAAAATTTGCGCCAGCCAAAATCAACACTTTCTACGTCGGTTTGATATTGTTGGTACAGGTTGTCGATGGCAGAGGGATCTGCATTGTTCAAGAAAGAAACGTCTGGATTACTCATATTTTTGGTGTAATAAACCTAAATTACACCGCAAATTTACCTAAATCCAACGAGTAAAACTATGGAAAATTAGATTTACTTATGGGTAGCGATAGCCCAGATTGTATGGATACTTGATGAATTTTATGAAAGGAAATTTAGCCATGCCCAGAAAACCACACAACCAAATAAGAAGGCATCAAATCTATCTAACGCGCCACCATGGCCGGGAATGAAATTGCCACTATCTTTAATGTTGTGAACCCGTTTTAAGGCACTTTCGAATAAATCGCCGGCCGTTCCAAAAATAGAAAATGCGGCACCCAATGTAATGCCAGCAGTTATTGGTCCAAGGTTCCAGTAGTGAAACAAAATAGCGGAACATAGTGCGGTAAGAATGGTTCCACCCGCAAATCCCTCCCATGTTTTTTTGGGCGAGAGTGCTGCGTGTAAAGGGTGTTTTCCTATGGCTTTGCCAGTTAAATAAGCGAAGGTATCCGAACTCCAAATCAGAATAAAAACCAGCATTGGGTATTGCCAATGGTATTGAGGTGTATTCTCAATTAATGTGGGCGTATGGTTGATTGATTCCCAGGGCCAACCAAGATGGGATTGCCAGTTCCAGTAATTTAAATTCTCCGGAGGGGTTAAATTCCCCATTTGTGGAAGCAATAAAAAAAGAAAAATCGGGACACTTAAGTATAGCGTTCCGGAAAACACGGCCGACATTTCTTTGATGGCATTCGTTCCGGTGGTGAATAGTAAAATGGTTGCAAGTAGTATAAATAATACTGCGGTTATGCTATGAATTGTTGTTTGTTCTAAAAGTTCAGTGCCTGCAAAACTTGCTCCAAAAAAAAACAAATTGATACTGGAAATTCCCCAAGATGCGGTAGCGCTAATCTGCTGGATATTGGCAAATTCCTTCCAACAAGCAAACAAAATAATCATGGCAATACAGAGAAATGCGGCGGGTCCGGATAGAATGCCAACTATGACAATACCTGCGTATAAGGTGCCAAATATTGCTCGTTCTTGAAAATTATTGAGAGCCATGGTTAAATTTCTGTGGTTGAAATAGAGGAATACAGCTTTTTTAATGCAATTATCAAGATTCCTAAAGAGGCAATAAACAATATTATTCCCAAGAAGGAAGTTCCGTTGAACCATTGATTGGTGTCAACATAAATACCAGTACTATTAAAATGATGCAGCGTATAATAATGCAGGCAGATAGCGGTAGCGTTAAACAAAAAATGCACCCAAGTTGAAAGCCATAGCGATTGGGTATGCATTCGAATAGAACCCAAAATGAGTCCGGCGATGAAAATTCCGAAAAACTCAAACGGTGAAAAATGAATGAGAGAGAAAACGAGGGCTTGGAAAATTCCCACGGTTGCAGATTTGGCGAAATGATTGGAGGCAAATTTTGAAATCAACCCGCGAAAAAGGTACTCTTCCAGCAGGGCTGGCATCATAGCAAGTATAAGTAAACATACTCCTAATTCACCCAACGTTTCCATGTCCAAGGTAGCTTCAATGATTTGCTGTCGGTTTGCATTCAAACTTTGAAACATTTGTAAGACAGATAGCGGGAAGAGTTTATTAAATATCCATTCTGATCCTTGGTTGATTAGCGCTACTATTGGGGTTAGTGAAGCTGCAATCAGTAGGCCCAAGCTAAATTGCGACTTATTTGCTATCGACTTATAATTACCAACGGCATTAATGTTCCATCCTACCAAAAAGGTTACTACAACTGCTGGAATACCTAAAGATATAATACTTTGAAATACATTCACCCAGCGCAAGAAGTTGATATTATCCGCCGAATGTCCTGGGGTGGAAATCATGCGTTTTATCAAATCAGCATCATCAATGCCAAATCCAATTTTACCAATCAACCCTGCAACCATAGCTGCTATGTAGCTGAAAAATAAAGTAAAAAGAAGCAGAACGCTGATTCCCATTATTCGTTGAATGGGCTTTGAATTTTTGGATGCTGGGGTAGTTAGTTGAGGAAATAACGAAAATCCTGCGGGCATGGCTTAAATTTGCAAATTCTTGATGGGATTTATAAAATCTTATCGACGCAAAGATGGTGAAAATTGGTGATATATCGTTGGGGGATTTTCCTCTGTTATTAGCTCCGATGGAAGACGTGAGCGACCCTCCATTTCGATATGTGTGCAAACAGCACGGGGCCGATTTGATGTACACAGAGTTTATCAGTAGTGAGGGATTGATTCGTGATGCCATTAAAAGCAGACAGAAATTAGATATTTTCGATTACGAGCGACCAATTGGTATTCAAATTTTTGGTGGAGATGAGGAAGCGATGGCGATGGCCGCCAGGATTGTGGATGCAACACAACCGGATTTATTGGATATTAACTATGGTTGTCCGGTACACAAAGTAGTATGCAAAGGAGCCGGTGCTGGCGTGTTGAAAGACATCGACTTGATGGTTCGATTAACCAAAGCTGTGGTGAATGCTACTAACTTACCAGTAACGGTTAAAACGCGATTAGGATGGGACGATAGTAGTAAGAACATTGAGGAAGTTGCCGAGCGATTGCAAGATGTTGGTATCAAGGCGCTAACTATACATGGCAGAACTCGAGTGCAGTTATATAAAGGTGAGGCAGATTGGCGTTTGATTGCCAAAGTGAAGGATAATCCCCGAATTCAAATACCCATTTTTGGAAATGGCGATATTGATTCGCCCGAAAAAGCCCTTGAATATAGAAATCGTTACGGTGTAGATGGAATAATGATTGGTAGAGCTGCCATAGGTTATCCTTGGATTTTTCGTGAGATCAAACATTTTTTTGCCACGGGACAGGAGTTATCTGGGCCTACCCTTGACGAAAGAATAGATGCGTGTTTAACCCATTTTGAGAAAAGTGTTGAATGGAAGGGAGAGAAACTAGGTGTTTTGGAAATGCGCAGGCATTATTCGAATTATTTTAAGGGGTTGCCCAATTTTAAAGAACTTAGAATGAAATTAGTGAATGCCGAAAATGCCGATATCGTTCGTTTGCTAATGTCGGAAATTGCTGAAATTTACGTCGGGCATTAGTTGAATATTATCGTTTGCTGATTTTACGCATCAATTTCTGTTGGGTTGATGTTTATGAAAAACCAAAGAATCGACCTAAGCGTTTATGGGTTTTTATTGAGATTTAGTTTATTTCTCTAAGTAAATGCTGAAATTCCTAACTTTGTACTATTATAATTTATCCCATTGTCCATGTTATTGCGAAACATTGTGAACCGGGAGGAGTTGCGGAAACGAATGGAGGCCGATGAGAGGCCTTACACTACAATCTCCTTCTATCGTTATTTTTCTGTTGAAGATCCTATGACTTTTCGAAATGAGTTGTTTATAAAGATGGCTCAATTGGAGGTGGTTGGTAGAATATACGTAGCCCACGAGGGTGTGAATGCTCAAATTGCTTTGCCAAGCATGCATTTTGAGGTTTTTAAATCCATGTTGTATTCGTATGCTTGCTTTGATGGATTGCGATTAAATATTGCGATAGAGGAGCGGCAAAAGTCGTTTATCAAATTAGATTTCAAGGTAAGAGAGAAAATTGTGGCTGATGGAATTGAGGACCCTACGTTTTCTATGGATAATCGGGGTAGATATTTACAAGCTCAAGACTGGAATACTATGATGGACAAGGAAGGCACGGTGGTTATTGACATGCGCAATCATTACGAAAGTGAGGTTGGAAGGTTTGAGGGTGCAAGTTGTCCGGATACTGATACTTTTCGGGAGGAGTTGGCCAGAATTAATGAATTGTATGCCGATGAGAAAGATAAGACAATATTAATGTATTGTACGGGAGGGATACGTTGTGAGAAGGCAAGTGCATGGATGAAGCATATAGGCTTTTCCGAAGTATATCATTTAGAAGGCGGGATTATCAATTACGTGAATCAGGTAAAATCCGGGGGTCTAGACAATAAATTCAAGGGTGTCAATTTTGTTTTTGATCAGCGATTGGCTGAGCGGGTAAGTGAAGATGTTATTGCGGCCTGTCATCAATGTGGAGAGCCTGCAGATACACATATAAACTGCGCTAATACGGGGTGTCATTTGTTGTTTATTCAATGTTCTGCATGTGCTGAAAAATATGAAAAATGTTGCAGTGAGACTTGTAGAGAAATAATACAGTTGCCGGAAGAGGTGCAACGTTCGATGAGGAAAGGCAAGCCTGCAGGTAGGATTTTTAGCAAGGGCAGGTTTCCGCGTACGGTTTAATTTTTCGGCAATTGTAAAATAAATTAGTCGATTGGTCGTTAATGTGTATTGAAATTGTTGGCCTTGGTAGAAATCGTAATGGATAGAATTCAAGGTTAGCATATATTCGCGCAGAATTGAAATTACATTACTCAGAGGAAGAATGACGGAAAACAAGGAAGTATCGATCGCCGGGGGTGTTCGTTGGATAATTATTGTTATAGTTTTTTTATTAACTAATACAGCTGTTGCGCAGTTTGGGTTTGATCCGGCGAGTGGGTCCGGAGGAGACAGTGCGGTTGCTGACCCAAGTGTTGGAGGTGGAATGGGTGGATTCGGGGGATTTGGCGGAGGAGAAGGCGTTGAGGGCGAGGCTGTGGTAAAGAAGGCGCCATACAAACGGTTTATTCCGCCGTACGACACTATGCGTGAAATTATTTTCTACGAAAACATCATTGAAGATGAGGAGTGTGAGAATTGTAATGCAGATTCTTTGTATTGGCGTGCCAAGAAGTATTTAACCACCAAATTAGGTAAGGAGACGATTAAGAAAATGGTGATTGAAGATAAGGTTGCCGAGCGATTGGTGTTGCGGATTACCGTTCCGATGATGACAACCAACGGCACTTTCACTAAAAAGCGAGAGGGTGATTTAGAATATCGATTAACGTTACGATTTAAAGACAGTAGATATAAATATCAATTTGGCAATTTTGTGCATGTTGAGCCGATGGATGGGATTTCGGGGAATACGAATCGGACGTATCATGAACATTACATGCGTTTAAAGAAAGGGTTTCAGCAAACAGATAAATATTTACTGGCTGCGGAGGCTGAGGTTAACTTGGTAGTTGATGGACTGAAGAAGAGTCTTAGAGAGCCATATCAGCCAGACGAGGACGATTGGTAAATCGATATTTGGCGGCAATTTGGGGGATTAGAATCTTGATTTTAGGGTGTCTAATCAAAAATCCCATAAAAAAAGTTGTGGATATCTTGCGAATAGCAAAAAAACAACCTATTTTTGCAACCCCAAAAAATACAATCAAGGAGCAAAGAGCGTGAATCCTTTAAGTACATACAAAACAATTTCGGTTAGTAAAGCCACGGCCAACAAGGGTTGGTTCGTAGTTAATGCCGAAGGACAGACATTAGGACGGATGGCATCTCAGATTGCATTCGTTTTGCGTGGAAAAAACAAGCCAACGTTTACCCCTCATGCGGATTGCGGCGATAACGTAATCGTTATTAACGCGGAGAAGGTTATCATGACGGCGGACAAGATGAACAGCAAGGAGTATTTGCGTCACAGCGGATACCCAGGCGGTCAGCGTTCAACGTTAGCGAAAAACGTAAAGCCATCGCGTTTAATAGAGATGGCGGTTAAGGGCATGTTGCCAAAGAATCGTTTGGGTCGTAGATTGTTTACTAATCTTTATGTTTATGAAGGCGGTGAGCATCCACATTCGGCTCAACAACCCAAAGAATTAAAAATTAAAGGCTGATTAAGATATGATCAATAATTCTGGCAGAAGAAAGGCCGCAGTTGCCCGTATTTACCTCAAAGAAGGTAGCGGAACAATTGTTGTTAACAAGAAGCCTTTGGAGACTTACTTTCCATTGGTTTGGTTGCAAAATACCGTACAAGCGCCTTTGGTAGTTGCTGATAAAGTCGGCAAGTACGATATTCAAGTGAATGTAAATGGTGGCGGTATAAGCGGACAGGCTCAGGCTATCCGTTTAGGTATTGCCAAAGCATTGGTGGATACTGATGCTGAATTGAAGAGCGGTTTGCGCCATGCTGGTTTCATGACCCGCGATGCGCGTGTTGTTGAACGTAAGAAGAGCGGTCAGAAAAAGGCCCGTAAGCGCTTCCAATTCTCTAAACGTTAATTACTCATGGCATATACTCAACAGGAATTGCTGGATGCAGGTGTACATTTTGGTCACCTTACCCGCAAATGGAATCCAAAAATGGCTCCTTACATTTTTATGGAGCAGAACGGAATCCACATCATCGACCTGAAAAAGACCGAATCCAAATTGGAAGAGGCGAAAGTGGCGGCTAAAAACATAGCTCGTTCAGGTAGAAGAATTTTGTTTGTTGCTACGAAGAAACAAGCTAAAGAAATTGTGGCTGAATTGTCGGCTAATGCCAACATGCCTTTTGTTACTGAACGTTGGTTAGGTGGAATGTTAACAAACTTCCAAACCGTGCGTAAGAGCATCAAGCGTATGCAAGGTATCGATAAAATGTCTAACGACGGAACGTTTGAGCGCATCAATAAAAAAGAGCGTTTGATGTTGGATCGTGAGCGTGCTAAATTAAAGTCGGTGTTAGGTGGTATCGAAGATATGACTAAACTTCCTGGTGCGTTGTTCATTGTTGACGTTAAGCGTGAGCACATAGCAATTGCTGAGGCGCATCGTTTGGGTATCCCAACAATTGCTTTGGTAGACACGAACTCAGATCCTACAATCGTTGATTTTCCAATCCCAGGTAACGACGATGCATCGAAGAGCATTCAGTTAATAGTTACTGAGATTGCCAATGCAATTGCTGAGGGTTCTGCAGAGCGTAAGCGTGAAAAATCAGAAGAGGAAGTTCAGGCTGCTTCTGAGAAACAAGAATCGGTAGAAGCTTAATCAAAATTATGACTAATATTAGTGCTGCTGAAGTAAATAAATTGCGCCAAATGACAGGTGCTGGATTAATGGATTGTAAGAAAGCATTAGCCGAGACTGGCGGTGATTTCGATCAAGCTGTTGATTATTTGCGTAAGAAAGGTGCAAAGATTTCTGCTAACCGTGCAGACCGCGAAGCAAAGGAAGGTGCTGTAATTGCAATTACTAATGAATCTCGCAACTGTGGTGTTATCGTTGAAATGAATTGTGAAACTGATTTCGTTGCGAAGAATGAAGGCTTTGTTGCGTTGGCAACTGAGATTGCAAACATTGCTTTAGCAAATAAACCTGCGAGTTTAGAAGCGTTGAAGGCATTGCCATTTGGTTCTGTTACTATTGCCGATCGTTTGTTGGATGAGGTAGCGAAGATTGGTGAGAAGATAGATGTAAACAAATACGAACTAGTAGAAGGTAATAATGTTATCTCCTATATCCACGGTGCAAATCGTATGGGTGTTTTGGTTGAATTGAATAATGCTCCTTCTGAAGTTAATTTTGCTTCAGGTAAAGATGTAGCAATGCAAATTGCTGCGATGAATCCTGTTGCGGTTAACAAAGAAGAAGTAGATGCTTCAACCGTTGAGCGTGAATTGGAAATTGGTCGTGAGCAAGCACGTGCTGAAGGCAAGCCAGAGGCGATGTTGGATAAAATCGCTCAGGGTAAATTGGAGAAATTCTACAAGGAGAGTACTTTGTTGGCTCAAGAGTTTGTAAAAGATAGTTCCAAAAATGTAGCTAAATACCTGGAAGGAGTAGAAAGCGGTTTAACCGTTGTTCGATTCAAGCGGGTGATGCTCGGATAAATGAATTTTTAAAAAAATCCCTCGGAAACGAGGGATTTTTTTTGCTAACTATGCAGTTAAAATGAAATACAAAAGAATATTATTAAAACTAAGTGGTGAAGCCCTGTTGGGCAAGCAATCTTTCGGTATTGATCCAGAGATATTGGCTCAATACGCGAAAGAAGTGAAAACAGTGGTAGATGCCGGTGTTGAAGTTGCGGTAGTAATAGGTGGCGGTAATATTTTTAGGGGAATGCAAGGGGCACAAGGAGGCGTGGTGGATCGCGCAACAGGTGATTATATGGGTATGCTAGCAACTATGATCAATGCGATGGCTTTGCAAGGTGCTTTTGAAAAAGTTGGATTGAGCACTCGCCTACAAAGTGCAATAAAAATGGAACAAATAGCAGAACCTTTTATTCGTAGAAGAGCGATGAGGCATTTAGAGAAGGGCAGAGTGGTTATTTTTGGTGCTGGGACAGGGAACCCTTATTTCACTACCGATACGGCTGCATCTTTGCGCGCTGTAGAAATAGAAGCTAATGTAGTGATTAAAGGTACACGCGTTGATGGTATCTATAATGCAGATCCAGAAAAAGACCCCTCCGCAACTCGTTTTAATGAAATAAGTTTTAAGGAAGTCTATGATTTGGGTCTGGCGGTAATGGATTTAACGGCAATAACGTTATGTCAAGAAAATAATTTGCCTATCGTCGTTTTTAATATGAATGTGGCAGGTAGCTTGCTCTCTTTAGTAAACGGAGACTCTGTTGGGACTTTAGTTAAAGATTAACGTGTTGTAGTATTCTGTTTTTTAACGTTAAGCGAAAGTTGCTGTACCACTGAAATACTTCTTTATACATTGCATTATATTCTAAATCGGAAAGATTGGAATACTTTTCAATGTCTGCCCATTCTTTAACCATTGGAATAGGACTGTTAATTTCCCAAGGTATGTTAAAATAGTTGGCATCATCGTATTCTTTGATTATAGGAATAGAGCCGGATTCCAATGCTTCCATGATTCTAAAGGAATCTGGATTAATCCAACCTTTTGGACATGGAACAAATCTTGATTGTTGATAAATCTGCTTACACTCTGTTTGGGTTAGTGCGTTTGTACAATTCCACGAATTGGTTGTATGTATAAATGAGTCTTTGAGGTTATTTAGAACTTCGATTAGTTCAATTCTGTCTGATTTTGGCTGTCCAATAAACGAAAATGCTAGTGTTTTATTTGTTATATCAAAATTATTCGATCTGTTCAGGTAACCGCTTTTAAAGCCTAATGGTAGGTAGGTAAGAGAATCGTTTTGGGAGAGGTCGCGGTAGTAGTAACTGCGAAATACGTGTTTAGCTAATGAATAATACTCGCAATTATGAAGGAGTGATTCGTTGGATAAATGCCACAAATAAAATGTGAAGTTGTTTTTTTTGAATTTATTCAGGTAATTAATAAAGTCAAAGTCAGGGCCTCGTTGATTGTTGGAATAGATGATTATTGCGTTATTTAGAACAGTGGAATAGTTCTTATCATCGTAATGACGATGATGGGGAATGTCCTTGAATAATAAATCACAGATATACTCCAACTCAAATGATGTTTGTTCACCTTCAGAAGTTTGCCATATTAACTCTAAATTCGACATTGGATGTTTCTCAAATGTAAACAAAAGAAAAGGCTATCCCTAAAGTAAGAGATAGCCTTTTGTTATACAATTAAAGGCTTCTTAAGCCAATGTGTTTACATGCTTTTGCAAACTTGATTTCAAGTTGCTCGCTTTATTCTTGTGAATAACGTTGCGTTTAGCTAATTTATCCAATGCAGCGAAGGCGTTTGCCAACATTGACTGCGCTTCTGCTTTGTTCTCAGATTTGCGAATGTTTTTAACGATAGTACGTGCAGTTTTATGCTGGTAACGATTTAATTCGCGCTTGGCCTCGTTGGCTCTGATTCTCTTGATTGCTGACTTATGATTTGCCATTTTTTCTCAAAAAAGGATTGCAAAGATAACCATTGTGGATTAATTAATCAATGTAAATAGAAAAATAATCGAAAGAATTATTGAGTTCATCCTTCTTCGGGTGCTAAACGGACAATTAATCCGTCCATTTCGGCAGTTAGATGGAGTTGACATCCCAATCTACTGTTGTCTTTTACAAAAAAAGCTTGGTCCAACATGGCCAATTCTTCGTCGGTAGGTTGGGGTAATGTGTGGTTGCTTTCCACATAAATTTGGCAGGTTGCACACATAGCCATTCCGCCGCATTCTCCTTTAATAGGTTGTTCCACCACTTTGCAGAACTCCATCAAATTTAAACTCATGTCGATAGGAGCATCGTAGGTGGTTAGATGGCCAGATCTATCAATGATGGTAATTGAAATAGTATTTTCCATGGGCACTGTATGAATTTTAATTAGACCGATTATTTCATGGTTTTAAACATGCGTCTGCAGGTCCTCTAAATATGTTGAAGATGGTCTAGAGAATTTTTAATTTTTATTGAATAGTGCAGATCAGAATTGCTTTTTTCCAAGATATATAGACATAGATTGTCGTGAGGGAAATCGTCCATTTTCGAAAGTGCTTGTCCCGTAAGTAAACACAGAAAGCCACGCATGGCTCTTCCATGCATACAAATTAATATAGGAGATATATTATTGTTTTCTATGATTTGTAGTCCTTTTTTCTGTCGTTCATGCATTTGCAACGGGGTTTCACCGCCATTTACTGATTCGTTTAAATATCCTTCGCGCCACCGCGTAACCTGTTGATAGAATTGTTTTTTAGAAAATTCGCTTGGAATTTTACCTTCTAATTCGCCCCAATTAATTTCATTTAATTCGGGTAAAATTTCGGTTGGGATATTTTTTTCTTTGAAGGGTTCTACGGTTTGATGTGTGCGTTTTAGGCTACTGGTATAAATAATTTCGAACGGTATGTGATGATACGATTGAAAAAATGCTTTTGCTTGTAATTGACCTATTTCGTTAAGGTTTGTATCTACGCCGGATCCTTGAACGATGCCTTGTTTGTTATAATCGGTTTGCCCGTGTCTTATCAAGTAAATTGTTTTTGTAACCATGGAATGAGTAATTTGCGAAACCGATTGGAGCGATGCAGGATTCAGTTACAAAGATACAACAGCCCGCAGACAGTAAGCAGGAAATTGGCTGGGCTTTTTTTTCCAAGCCTTATGTTGATAGATGGAGTTTTGTTAATGGCTCAGTAAATAAATTTAATGAATGCAATGATGCCAACCGGGGTAGCATGAAGATGGGGGTAATTGAATTTGAGGAATCAGGCTTTTATTTTCAAGGATTCTCTAGCAATTCGATAATTCAGCAAATACAAGGTACAGCAGCCATTATTGATACTATTGAATTGCCGGATTTGTTAAATGCTTGCATCAAGAATTCCCGTATTCCTGAAAAATTAAATATACAGGATTCAACAACTCAAGAACTTTTTTTTGAAGAAATAAAAAGAATTAAACAACAAATTGAGGCGGGTAATTTTTCGAAAATAGTTGCTGCTAGAAAACAGACTTGGGTAACCGATGTTTGGGACTTTAATGTTGTTTCCGATGCATTGGTACATTTAAAGAAGTGTTACCCTCAAACCTTTGTATTTATTGTTTACACTCCAGAAATTGGGATTTGGATGGGCGCAAGTCCTGAACAATTGCTAACAGTAAATGAATCTCAGGCTAATGTAATGGCATTAGCAGGAACATTAACGAGGGATCAGAGGGAATGGACAGCAAAAGAAGAGGAAGAACAGCAAGTTACTCATGATTTTATTGGGGATGTTTTAGCTAAATTTGGTTTATTGGCTACAGAAACCATTCGAAGAGAATTGCAGTTGCAAAATGTACGACATTTGCTCAGAGAATGGCGATTCCCATTTGATTTTTCTGATACCTATCGCTTAGTAAAGGCGTTGCATCCTACCCCTGCTGTAAGCGGATATCCCCAAAGAAACAGTGTTCAGTGGTTGGAAGCAAACGAATCATTTAACCGTAAACTATACGCTGGTTGGCTGGGTTATTTGGATAAAGATAGAGAAACCGTTGATTTTTATGTGGCTTTGCGCTGTGGGGAGTTGTTTCAAAACGCAATAACCGGTTATGCAGGTTGTGGAATAAACACAGGGAGCGACGTGGAAGTAGAATGGACAGAAACTGAGTACAAGTTATCGATGTTGGTCGATGTGGTTTTTGCACATATAAAACAAAAGCCTTAGAAACTGTTCTGGCTATACACTATTGAATTTTATTGAGCCAATAGGCGAATGTTTGTTGATTTACCGCTAGGTACCTATCAAAATTACCATTAAGTCAACGGATAAACTTAGCCACCATCTGGGCTATTAGGATCTGGTTTTAGGATGTTTTCTTGTGATACAGGCGGCTCAGTAGGTAATGGTCTTTCTTTTATAATATTGGGAGCTTCACCTTGACCAAAATCGGTTAAATCTATGGGTTGAAGTACCCAGTACCCAGCCTTATTGGGAATAAAAGCACTATAATCGCCGGTAGGAATATAAAGAAAATAGTTGCCCTTGGCTTGTGGGTAGGAGGGTCCGAGTTCGTCCATAACAATTAGGTTTTTCTCTGTTTCATATCGAAGTACCATTTTAACGGATTTGTGGTATTCCCAAATCCATCGGTTTTCGGCACTAGGATCTTCGATGCTTTCTCTAAAAAGAGGTTTCCCCCAACGCGGTTCTCCTTCTTCAAACCACAAAACATCTAGGTAGGACCGGTTAGAATTCTTATTGTTACCATCAAAACCAATTACGATATAATGATCTTTATAGGGTTTGGAAATTGGTATTAACTGGTAATAGAGGGCCCCTATCCATTGAGGATTTTCGATAGTTTGTTCTTGGAAATTAGCAGGCAATGCAGAGGTTGTGTCTTTCAATGCCCAAATTTTATTCTCTTTTTTACCTTTACGTTGAACAATGCCATAGTGCACAAAAACACCGTTTTTTTGTATAACATTAAAGCTAAAAATTCTAACACGGCTGTTGGGGTGCGATGCGATTGCAACAGTAGTGTGTCTTAATAAATCAAAGGAAAAAGAAAAAGATTCGGGTTTAATTAATTCTTCTTGCAGTTTAGCAAACACCCATTCGGCCGCTTCAAATTTGGCAGAATCTGTTTCACCGGCAATAATTTGTGGAGAAACTTGAATGAGCTGATTTTCTACATCAAACCAATATGGGTTTGGAGGGTTTTTAGCAATACTAAAATTTGAAGTGATAAAAAACAAAAGAACCAATAAAATCCTAATGATTGTGTCATCGAAGGATATATTGGTTCTTTTTCTATTTAGCAATTTCGAGGTCATTGGAATTACAATAACGCGTTATTGCTGTCTTTATTTTAATCAGCAATTTTTAATAACCATGGCAGAAGCACCCCCTCCACCGTTACAAATAGCTGCTCCACCATATTGACCGTTATTTTGTTTCAAAACATGGATCAATGTTACCAAAATTCTAGCTCCGGACGCACCCAGTGGATGCCCTAACGCTACGGCACCACCGTTGATATTAACTTTGTTGGTTGAAAGATTTAATAATTTATTATTTGCTAGCGCTACTACTGAGAAAGCCTCATTTAATTCTACATAATCCAAATTGCTCATTTCTATACCGGCTCTTTTAACTGCCAAAGGAAGGGCTAACGAAGGGGTGGTTGTGAACCATTCAGGCGTTTGTTCCGCATCGGCGAAACCTTCAATTTTTGCTAGGGGATTAATGCCTAGTTCTTTCAATTTTTCTCCACTTACCAGTATTACTGCTGCGGCTCCGTCATTGATCGTTGAAGCATTGGCTGCAGTTACAGTTCCATCTTTTTTGAAAACGGGTTTTAATCCTGGGATTTTATCAAAAAATACATTTTTATACTCTTCGTCGTGGTTGATTATTACGTCGCCCTTGCGAGTAGTAACTGTTACGGGTATCACTTCTTCGTTGAATTTGCCGGCATCCCAAGCGGCGGCGGCGCGCTTATAACTTTCAATGGCGTATGCGTCTTGTTCCTCACGGCTAAAGTTCATATCTGCTGCACAGATTTCGGCACAAGCTCCCATGAGTGTGTTGTCGTAAACATCGGTAAGGCCGTCTGTAATGATACCATCCAAAGCTGTAATATTGCCGTATTTGTATCCGTTTCTTGAGCCTGGTAAATAATGGGGAACCATGCTCATGTTTTCCATTCCTCCGGCCACTACTACATCGTTATGTCCTAACATAATGCTCTGAGCTCCAAGGGCAATAGATTTTAACCCTGATGCGCAAACTTTATTGATGGTTGTTGCTGGGATATTATCGGGTAATCCAGCAAATTTTGCAGCTTGTCTAGCTGGTGCTTGACCTACGCCGGCTTGCAGAACACAGCCCATAAAAACTTCGTTTACATCCGTTGGATTGATGCCTGATTTTTCTAGCGCGCCTTTAATGGCTGTAGCCCCTAAACGAGTTGCGCTTACGGAGGATAAAGAGCCGTTAAAACTTCCCATTGGAGTTCTTACTGCGGCAACGATATAAACTTCTTTTGTCATGATAACTATTAGTACAAAGATAAGTCCTGTGATTGTAAAAGCGTTGAATCCCCAGCCAAAACAACTTAGTTTTGCACAAAGTAACTATGTCCATGATTTTGGTATTAGAAACATCGGGAAGCTTCCCGTCTGTGGGTGTAATTGATTTGCATGGAAATGAATTGTATTATTTCCAATTGTTAGAAAAACAATCGCATGCGGAACAATTGGCAACTATGGTGGATGAGGCGAAGAAATTTGTTGAAAGCAGTGGTGGCGTATTATTGGCGGTAGCGGTGAACGAAGGCCCTGGAAGTTATACCGGTTTAAGAATTGGGAGTAGCTTGGCTAAGGGACTGTGTTTTGCTTTAGGTATCCCTTTAATTTCCGTACCTGGAATGCTTGGGACGGGGCAATGGTTTATGCAAAAAAACGATGATTTATTGGGTGTTTGGGTGATGTTGGATGCCCGAAGAGATGAAGTATATGGTTTGTTTGTTTCCAATGATACATCAATAGAAACGCAGCCTAAGGCAATGATTCTTCCGCAAGACTTTCCCCTGGGTGATGACTTGTCAAAGGTTGGTTTTGTGGGCGATTGCAGCGAGAAAGTTATACGATTGCTTCAATTGTCTGATGTGGAATCTGTGGAGCAAGCGTTTATTTCTGTAAAGCACTTATATTCATTGGTAAAGGAAGCTTTTGCGGCAAATATTTTTAGTGATTTAGCCTATTTTGAGCCATTTTATCTCAAAGAATTTCAAGCGGGTGTGAGTAAAAAATTTAGCATAAGTTAGTTTCAACGTTTCTTTTAGATACAAACTAAAGCAAGTATGAAATCTGGGGGTAAATCGGTTTTGTTTTTGGACCAATTGGATAGTTTTTCCTACAATATAGTGCATCTATTGGAATCCATATTGTCTTCAGACTTCAGGGTAGAAGTACTCCGCTATGATGATTTAGAAGGTTGGGGTAGATTGGAAGAATTGGCTATCCAACGCTATAGTGGAATTATTATCGGCCCTGGGCCAGGAAAACCTTCGGATTATCCAAGAATTCATCAATTGATTCGGTGTTGTAAAGGGGAAGTGCCTTTTTTGGGAATTTGTTTAGGGATGCAAATTTTAGGCGAGTTATTAGGGTTTGAAGTTTCTGAAGCTCCTGAGGCAATACATGGGAAAATGCGTTTAATGAATCATTCAAAGGACCGTTTATTTCAAGGAATTGAATCACCCATGGAGATAGGCAGGTACCATTCGTTATGTATTCAATTAGGGTCGGTAAATAGAGATTTGGATTTTAGTCGTAAAGAGAATCTAATTACGGCCTATTGCGATGGTATTCCTATGGCGTTAACGGCAGATGATTTATTGTGGGACGCCGTTCAATTTCACCCTGAAAGTGTACTTACACCTAACGGAAAGAGGGTGTTAGAAAATTGGGTGGCTGTTCGATTTTAATGATATTTTATTAGTTGCTCTTCAATTTGACTGGGTGAGTACCCGCACAATTCGTATAGTTTGCTATTGTTGCCGTGGGGAATGAAAGTATGAGGAATTCCTAAGTTAGTAAAAGTTCCAGACCAACCTGCTTCTTGCAATTCTTGCGTGATTCCCGCACCCCATCCGCCTTGAATACTTCCATCTTCCACTGTGACAATATGGTTGAATCTTTTGGTGTATTCTACGAGGGGTGGGAATGCATTGGGATGCAATGCATTGCAATGCAAATGAGCTGCTTTTATTTGGATATTGCCTTTGATGGCAATTTGGGTGGCTTGCCCAGTAGTAAGCAATAATACGTTGGAATCTAGATTTTTATTGATCCAAATAGGAATAAGCGGAGAATATTCCTCCATCGACAGTGGATTGAATTGGGGTTCAAATTTTAAGAAATCTGAAGCATCGGGAATATTGCCTTTGGGGTATCGAATTGCGATGGGTTTATCTTGGTTTACAGACCATTGTATTTGTTTGAAAAGCTCGATGCCATTGTGGGGTGCCAAGAGAATTGTATTGGGGATGCACCGTAAAAAGGCAATGTCGAAGGATCCATGATGGGTGGGCCCATCTTCACCAACTAAGCCAGCTCTATCAATGCAAAGTACTACAGGTAATTGCTGGATTGCAATATCGTGAATCCATTGGTCGTAAGCACGTTGAAGAAACGATGAGTAAATGTTTACGATAGGTTTTTTCCCTGAAGTGGCGAAACCAGCGGCAAAGGTTAAGGCATGTTGCTCTGCGATTCCTACATCAAAAACGCGGTTTGGGAATTTTTCCATTGTTGGCATCATGCCACAAGAAGACGGCATTGCTGGCGTTATAGCGATAGATTCGGAGTTTTGTTCAAATAGATGAATTAATGCGCTGCCAAATACATCTTGCCATTTTATTGTAGGAGACCGTTGTTGAACATTTGGTGGTGTTTCTACTTTTACAAATTTTGCTGCACTGTGCCATTTGGTTTGTTCTTTTTCTGCAGGTAGGTAGCCCTTGCCTTTGGTGGTTTTAATATGCAATAAACGAGGGCCCCGTTGCGCGTAACCGGATTGGATCGCATTAATTAAGGCAGGTAACTCGTGTCCATCAACGGGACCTTGGTATTTAATGCCAAAAAACTCAATGAACGATTCAATGGTAGCAGTGGTGTTGTTTTTCAGATGGGAATTGAGAGCCCCGGTATTGGGGTCGATTCCCATGTTATTGTCGTTGAGAATAATTAATACATTTAACTGGCTGTTCCATAGGTTGTTAAGTGCTTCGAAGGAAAGCCCAGCAGTTAAAGCACCATCACCAATAACAGCAACATGAACTGCATTAGGGTTAGACGATGCAACAGCCATTCCCATTGTTGCAGAGATGGAAGTAGAAGAATGCCCGGTACCAAAATGATCAAAAGAACTTTCATCCCGTTTTGGGAAGCCGGAAATATTGTCGAAACTTCTAATTCCGGGAAGTTTATCATAACGTCCTGTTAAGCATTTGTGGGCGTAGGATTGATGTCCAACATCCCAAATCAGGGTATCTTTCTCAAAATTAAGAATCTTGTGTAAGGCTACCGTTAGTTCAATTACTCCTAAATTTCCAGCGAAATGGCCACCCGAGTCTAAAATAGTATCTATTATGTAGGTTCTTAATTCATTAACGAGGTTCTGCAATTGTTCGGCAGAAAATGATTTTATATCGCTGGGGTTTTGGATGCTTTTGAGGAGCATAATACAAAGATAATTCTGTGAGTGGGGTTTCAGTGAATGAATATAGAAATTGATTTATAAATGGATCGAAATTAAATTCAGGTTTAATTTTTTCTTTTTTAGATGAATTGTGTTTAAAAACGGATGAAAATTTATTTATGAAAAACAATTAAATCAACAATTTGTTCGTTAATTTAAATAAATATAATTTTGTAATTAAATT
>CANGWH010000015.1 GCA_947457565.1 Flavobacteriales bacterium | reverse complement strand
TACTGCGATGCAAGCATTAAACTTTCCGGAATTTGAATTTCAGATTGTTGAACAAGAGCAAAAAAAACTGATTTTCGACAAGGTTAGAAAAAAATTTATCCCCTTAACTCCCGAGGAATGGGTAAGGCAGCATTGCGTTGAATATTTACATCAATTACTAGAAGTCCCCATTAGTCGCATAGCGATCGAACGCGGAATAAAGGCCCTTAACATCAATAAACGCTTTGATATTGTGGCATTTAACCAATTGGGCAAGGCCGATATTTTGGTTGAATGCAAAGCGCCGCATATTGAAATCACACAAGAAACCATATTGCAAGCAGCCGTATACAACAAAACCATACACAGTTCCAAATTGTGGATTACCAATGGCAATAATCATGTTTGGCTAGAAATAAGTAACGGTCGATTAACCCGCATACCCCTACCTACCAAAGGGTAATCATTTTTTCTATCCGTTGAATTTTTAATTTAGCGTGTTCATCGCACGCTGCGGGAATCGCCCCAAATGGATTAAAATCAACAGTATATTGTTTTATTTCCGAAGATTTTTGATCCGTAATCCTCAGAGTACCTGATTCAAACCCTTTCCAACATAATGGTCGATGAAACAGTGCATTGGAACCAATATCCGCACTCAACCCTTGCTCTCCCATATATCTGATCTTACCAGAAATTTCGTCAAAAAATCCAACCTCTGTAGAACCAGCCCAATCGCTTTTACTATTAATTGTAACAGCAGAAATCATGGTAAACTGATCACTTTTCCAATCTACGGTTATGTTGGCCCGGCTCGATTTATCGGAGAATCTTACCCATGAAACTATCCCAACAACATTTACTTGCTGCCCCTTCCATCCTATGCCGGTATTAATTGAACTGGAATCGGGATGTATTTGTTGTAAAAAAAGCCAAAAAGAATCGGCTAGATTGGCACTTCTATGGTTGAATTGCAATTGCCAAATACCCGAACGCCGAAATCCATCCAAGCATTCAATACCTTTTCCAAAATCAATCGTTACAACAGTATTTCGATTGACTGAACCTGAATCTATTGTTTGTACAAGAAGGTTATTGTATAAGTGTTGGTATTCTTTTCCCTCCGCAAATGCCCACACCAGCGAGGTTAAGGCATTATTTAATTGCATTAAGCAAGCGGTATTCTCGGCCGCCAAAACCTTAGGTTTCTCCTCTTGATTTTTGCAAGCAGCTATTGTTGTTAATCCACAAACAACAACCAGAATACCCAGCAGATTAATTATAGATATCCTCAGACATCGCATATACTAGGGCTCTATGATATAATCAAAAACTCTATCCCTTGTGGATATTCGAACAAAATTATCACAAGCTTGATTCTCAAATGGATCAAATTCTACAGTGGCCGTTAACACTTCGTCCGTAAACTTACAATTTAACAAACCTGAAATTGGAGAGTTATTACACCCTGCTTCTAACTTGCGTAATAATGGATTAACTACGGTGTATTGGGCAACAGTCTCAGAAATATTATCATCAAACGCGGTAACGATAATACTGCCGGTAACTTGAAAATCATTCCCCCATACCTTAAGTACATTGGCTGAAGTAACACATTGATAATTTAATTGGCCATCAAATTCAATTTTTGTTTCATTATTATCGGATAATTTCATCGACTTCACCTCAATTTTCACTGTATTTGAGGTAATTCTCGTTAACAATAATTCACCTGTAAACAAATGATCGTCTTGTAAGGATGAACAAAATGGAGAATTGAATTTAACCTCTGCTTGTGATCCAATTTCTTTGAAATATTTATCTATTCTAAATTCAACTTTACCATATCGCCAACGACCATCGGCGGAGACCCCTGTTATTTTCGAATCACTTAAGGATCCAAAATTTAGTTCGAATCGAATTTCATCCCCATCATAGAATACCGAATCTGTTGATTCGATCGATAAAACCTTCCCTAAAGACAATCCATTCCAATTGGCTGGAACACCCGGACCTTCAATTTGCTCACATACATCCAAGGCAAGTTCTATCAAGGAATAAAAATCGTTGCATTGTTCTAATTCCAAGTATTCGGCGTTGTTGTTCTTTGTATTATCGGGAGGATTAATATTTTCGCACGAACTTAACAGCGTTAACTGTAGGAGTAAAACGATGGAAAGACAGTTGAAAATATTTTTTATCCCCATGGGAAAAAATCTACTAATAGATAGAACAAATATAAAACGTTTATCCCCTAGTTTTTATCGATATTATTTAACTCAGCCAAAATCACTTGGCAACAGTTTAAAACTTCTACTTCTGAAATGGTTAACGGCGGACATATTCTAAATCTATCGGCAGCAAATAAAAACCAATCTGTAAATATTCCTTGTTTCAACAGTAGTTTTATTAACTTCAATACGAATTCAGAGGAAGGTAATTTCACCGATAATAATAATCCAACACCATCCACGGATACAATCAGCGGGTGCGTTAATAATTGTTTAAATAGTAACCCCATCCGTTTAACCTCTTCTATGTCAACTTCGGACTGCAGTACTTCAAGTGCCGCATTTCCTGCTGCCGCTGACAGTGGATGTCCGCCAAAAGTAGTTATATGTCCAAGCACAGGATTATACGACAGCTGCTGCATAAGATGTTTTCCGGCAATCATAGCACCCATGGGTAATCCACCGCCCAGTGCTTTACCCAACACAAGCACATCCGGTACGATATTATAGTGTTGAAATGCAAACATCGCACCCGTTCTACCAAAACCGGTTTGTATTTCATCAAAAATAAGTAGGGCACAATGTTCATCGCATCGCTTTCGTAAAGCGGCTAAAAACTCTGCAGTAGCAACGGTAGTGCCTTTCTCCGCTTGAATTAATTCTACCACTACCCCAGCTATTGTATTCCAAGGAATATAATCCAACGAATCAGTATCATTTTGGTTAATAAAATAAACAGATCCCAACAGTGGTTTGTAGGGATCTGTGAAGTACGGATCGCTCATTAGGCTAAGTGGGGCTTGAGTAGATCCATGATAAGCGTTACTTTGAGCCACGAATCCGAATTTACCGGTAACCCGTTTAGCTAATTTCATAGCTGCATCTATGGCCTCTGCCCCTGAATTGGTAAAATAAACATTGTCTAGCGAGTGAGGGAGAATTTCTACGATCGCCTGGCCATATTTCGACTGGATTCCTTGCACTACTTCTCCATAAACCATAACATGTAGATGTTGATGCAATTGCGCTTCGATTGCTTGCACAACCCGCGGATGTTGATGTCCGATATTACATACACTAATACCGGCAATGAGGTCTAAGTAGGATTTGCCTTGGGTATCAACTAAGTAATTCCCCTTAGCCGAGGCAATTTCCAACGCCATTGGCTCCGGACTGGTTTGCGCTAAATATTGAAAAAATTGGGCTTTAGGATTGGATAGCATTACGGATGTTGACGATTAGAATTAATTAATTGAATAAAGCAGAAAAATAAAAAAGGCTGCTCAAATAAGCAGCCTTCTTTATTGGTTTTAAAATCGATTACAAAGCGCTGTTTAATTCAGCACCTGCTTTGAAACGTACAACTTTTTTAGCAGGGATATTGATTTCCGCACCAGTTTGTGGGTTTCTACCTTTACGAGCCTCTCTGCTGCTTACAGAGAAAGTACCGAATCCTACTAAAATTACTTTGTCACCACTTTTCATTGCGCTGGTAGCAGAGCTTAAAAAGCTGTTTAAAGCAGCAGTTGCTTGAGCCTTGGAGATTCCAGCATCGCTGGCCATCTTTCCGATCAAATCTGATTTGTTCATGAATTTCGTTTTTGCGTTTAAAGTTTATGTTCCAAAAGTAATTATTGATTTCAGTTTGTCAAGTAGTGAAATTACTCATGACAATCATACTTATGCACTAATAATTAACATTTTTGTTGAAAATCTACATTATTCCTTGTCAATCAATTGATTAACAGCCACATACAAAAAGTCTGTAGGCTCTGGTTTATTCCAAATTATTTTAGCTTCTGAGTAAAAATTAGCCCTATTTTCCTGCATTTCTAATAATTTGTTAAGTATATCATCGCCCGATAGTCCTTTAAAATAGGGTCTTTGCAGGGGTTGTGCCGCAATTCTATCGGCCAATATGGCTATTTCTGGATTTAAGTATAATGTTAGACCATTATTTTTCATCCAATCCATGTTGTCTAAATGTACCGCAGTACCACCGCCACAGCTTACTACAACCTTAGACAAATTCTTAGTTTTTAGCAGGGCCGTATGTTCTTCTTCTCTGAATTTATCCTCTCCCAATAATTCAAAAGCCATGGAAACGGTCATGCCTAAATTTTTTTCCAAGACATCATCCAAATCCAACCAATCCCAACCCAATTTGCGCGATAACCAGCGGGCTGTGGTTGATTTACCGGATGCAGGCATTCCAACTAAATAAACTTTATTCATACTTAATACGAGGATCTATCCAAACATACAACAGTTCTGTAAATAAGTGTAACACGAAAAACACACAAGCTGTGAATAAAACTCCACCCATTATTACTGGGAAGTCGCTTTGTTGCAATGCTTCGATGGTAACTTTACCTAAGCCTTTCCATTGAAAAATATATTCTGTAAAAAAGGAACCAGCCAATAAACTGCTAAACCAACCGCCAACACTGGTAACTAGTGGATTGAGTGCATTTGGAAAGGCATGCTTCCAAACTGAACTTGCATACGATAATCCTTTGGCCCTTGCTGTGCGTACAAAATCTTGGTCAAGTACATCCACCATGGTATTTCTTGTTAATTGAACAAATACTGCCAGGGGTCTAATCCCCAGAGAAATAGCAGGTAAGAGTAAATTATGCCATTGAATTTTTGTATTTTCTCCCAAATTATCCAACTCCCAAAAACTTCCTGTCATGGATAGCCCGGTGTAGGATGCCCACACAAATCCAAATAGCCACGAAAAAATCATCGCACTAAAAAAGGAAGGGACGGATATTCCAATGGCACTAATCCAAACCAATGCATTATCCAAATAGCTTCCCTTTTTAACCGCGGCCAACACACCCACAGGAATTCCAATGATCAAGGCAAATAGCATGGAAGCTATGGCTAAAACCATGGTCCCCCAAAACGCATCTATCAGCGTTTGCGACACCGGTTGTTTGGTTTGAAATGAGGTTCTTAAATAGGGAACTTTCAGCCAACATTGGTAGGCTGATATACGAATAAATACGCCCTGTAAATAAGGAAATTTGGGCGATCCCTGTTTGTATACGGAAAGCGGCGATAAATCATTTAAATAATAGAGCAATTGCAATGGCAACGGTTCATTCAACCCCAATTCTTGTTCGATGGCTGCTTTAGTTTTGGGGTCGGTTCTGTCTGAAACAAGATTATCACTCGCATTGGGCAAAGCCTGAAATAAAAAAAATATAAACACAACCAATCCCAATAAAATGAAAAAGAAATTGGCCAGCTTACCCCTCATACCTATTCTACTTATTTTGATCTTTTCGCAAAAACACTAAATACTCTGATTTAAGTTCCGCTAAAGCCTCCCCCATTACCTCTTTGGGATCGTCTGGCAACCAATAACCGCTCCATTTATTTAAAACCATGGCCCCTTTAAACAAGTATAAGGTAGGATTATATCTAGCCATAGTTAACAACATTTTTTGATCGGCCTGAACAAATTTAAACGGCAATTTATGTCTATCGGCAAACTGAGTACAAAACTCTGGACCCGTTGCTGTTAACGCCCAAAATTTTGTTTTACCATACTGGTTGTAATTGCCATAAGCATAGGAACCTAAATTAATTAATTGTTGCAATTGGCTAGTATCCATTTTATCTAGGTACGGAACCACTAAAACGAATTGCAAGCCTTTATGATTTAAAAAGCTATCTTTTAAGTCCTGTCCTGTGTTGGCATCAACTATAGAAAAGTCATGGATTGGCGACTTATATCCTTCAATTACAACGCGTTGATCGCGTCTAGAATACACCCATCCGGCTTCCGAATATTTCGTGTATTCTGCGGTAGAAACCGTAACAGAATCGTTGCCCTTTTTCAATATCCACCGCAATTCTATAGAATCCGATGCTCTCTGTCCTGGCGGTACATAGGTCATTATTTCTTGGATATTATTACCGATTTTGTAGGGTAAAAAGTCCCAAACCGGTAAAAAATGATAACAGTAAATTCCAAAACTCACCGTTAACGCAGACAATAAAACCATAGTTTTATTCCCAAACGGCGAAGAAAAAAACGGCACATTGTATTTTCGTAATCCAAATAATACTGCTGTTAGTACAGATAATACCACGTCCTTATAGAAGGAATGCCAAGGTTTTAGTTTTATAAAATCACCAAAACAACCACAATCAGTGACTTTATTGTAAAAGGCGCTATACCACGTTAAAAAAGTAAAAAAGACAACCAAGGACGCCGTTAGTCCAAGGGTTATTGAAAACTTCCATCCAAGCAATAAAGCAAAGCCGAGCACAACTTCTAAGGCACAGAAGAATCCACTTAACACTAAAGAGTACTCTTTTAGGGCTTTAAAAAAGGCTGCGGCCGTGGTTGGCGTTGTTTCACCGGCAGAAAAAACTGCAGAAAAAACATCAAAATATTCATCCAACTTTAAGGCAAATCCACTGGGGTCGTTAAGTTTAACCATCCCTGAGAACACAAAAAGTGCTCCCATCAAAATTCGGATAACTGAAAATAATCTTTGCATGGCTTTGAACGAATTACATTCGAATCAGAGCGAAGATAGCATAATTGATAATATCTTGGTAATTTGCGTCAACGCCCTCTGATATTTCAGTAAGCCCAGCATTGTCTTCAATTTGCTTGATTCTAGCAATTTTCACTAAAATCATGTCGGTAAAACTACTTACTCGCATATCCCGCCAAGCTTCACCGTAATCGGCGTTTTTCACCAACATTAAATCGCGGGTTTGAGCCGCCGCCGATTCGTACATGGACAAAATTTCCTCATTGGTTTTGGGCTCTGTGGCACCTGCTTCCACCTGCAATTGAATCAGAGCGATTAATCCGTAATTAACAATACCTTTGAATTCACTCTTCAAATCATCCCCTACTCTGTTCACTCCAGTTTGCTCTATATTCCTGATTCTTAGTGCTTTGATTAAAATTTGATCGGTTAAACTGCTGGGTCTAAAATTCCTCCAGGAGGTGCCGTAATCGTTATTCTTTCTAACAAAAATCTCTTTGCATAGATTCAACACGGCGTTGTATTCCTGTTTTGTTTTTTGCATGTACGATCACGAAGGTACGATTTTCGAAAGTGTTGTTGCAAATTGTGAATAGTAAAATCTATTTGCGTTGTAAGTTCGTAGTTGATGGAATCGTTTGAAACATTATACCAACAATTGAATGCCGAACAACAAGAAGCTGTAAATGCATTGGAAGGTCCTGTAATGGTTATTGCCGGTCCAGGAACAGGCAAAACTCAAATTTTAGCCGCCCGAATTTTAAATATCCTGCAACAAGCCGATCAACAGCCCCAGAATATATTGTGCTTAACGTATACGGAGGCAGGGGCCATTGCCATGCAAAAACGGTTACATCGATTTATGGGTTCTGATGCTGGTAAAGTTAATATTCACACTTTTCATGGTCTCTGCAATAAAATAATCCAAGAAAATCCCGATAAGTTCTCCAAACGAGAATTGAGAATTATGGACGATTTGGATAAAATAGAAATTCTGCAGGGAATTATCGAACAATTATCCGCCGACTCAGTCTTAAAAACCTACCAAGACGATGCACAAAGTACACGCAGAGAGCTGAACCAGCTGTGGGAATTTATGCAATTGGAAGGAATAACCGCCGATGAAATCAACCACTGGGTAACTATTTCTTTGCCCGATGAAAACTTTAAAATTTTGTTCCCTGATTTAGTTTATACCCGCAAATACAAAGAATTTCAAGCGGGCGATATCAAACCTAGCGAAAAGAAAAAGATGGATGAAGCTTGGAAAAAAGCCATCGCTGCTGCGAAGCTTCACGATACTTATCGACAGATAAAAAAAGAAAAAGGGCTGTATGAATTTTCTGACATGTTGGAATGGGTGGCCAATGAATTTGATAAAAACGAAGATCTTTTGCTAGACATTCAAGAACGTTATCAATATATATTGGTGGATGAATATCAGGATACTTCAGGATTGCAAAATCGAATATTAATGCACTTGATTTCCTATTGGGGCGATAGTCCAAACTGCTTTGTTGTGGGCGATGACGATCAAAGTATCTACGCATTTCAAGGGGCAAAAGTTTCTAATATGATGCGATTTTCTGAAAAGTATGCAGCAAACATTAAACGAGTTGTCTTAACGCAAAACTACCGCAGTTCTCAAGCCATCTTAGACACAGCAAAAACGCTCATCAACAACAACAAATTACGACTAATACATCAAGTTGAAGGATTAAGCAAAGATTTAATTGCCGCTGGGATAAATAAAGATTTGGAATCGGAAAAACCCAAAATACAATTATACACCAATGAATTTCACGAGGGCGTAGGTATTGCAGAAAGTATAAAATCCTTATTAAATCAGGGTGTACAGGCTAAGGAAATTGCCATAATTTATGCGCTTAACAAACACGCTAATAGCATAACCAAATCGTTAGACGCCTATCAAATACCGTTTGTAATTCAGCGAGCTGCTAATATTTTGGACGAGCCCATAATCCAACATCTGCTCAATTGGTTGGAATATTTAGGGTTGGAATTATCCATTCCTAATGCAGGTGAGCACATGATTTACCGACTGTTATTAAGCCCCATTTACCAAATTAACACTTTTGAAATCAATCAATTATCGGTTGATATTTATCAAAAAAAGAGAAAATCGGAAGAAGCAGGGAATGCTTATTCGTGGCGGCAGCATATAGCTGAATTGATCAAACAACCGCAACAAGGAAGTCTGTTTGAAAAACCGCTTTCGGACGAACTAACAAAACTTTGGAACAATATCGAACACTGGTTACACGAAGCGGCGTACCGAACAGTTCCACAATTAATTGCCTTGATTTATGGAGAAGGTGGTTATTTAGAGCAAGCCTTGAAAGGCAATGATATGGAATGGACGCTGGAGGTTTTAGAAACGTTCCTAACTTTTGCACAAAGACAAAGTGCCAAAACCACTAATTTATCGTTACCCGATTTTGTGGCTTTAATAAAACAAATGCAAGCCAACAAGTTAAACATTCCGGTTGAAAAGAGAATTGGCATGACCGAAGGGGTCCAGTTAATTACAGCACATAGCAGTAAAGGATTAGAGTATGAGCACGTGTTTATTATTCGCGCCAACCGAGATGATTGGGAAAAGAGTGATTCCGGCAGAATTCCCTATCGATTGAAGCCGTTGGTTCAGGCTCACCGGATAAAATTAGAAAATCACGCATCGGAAGAAGAAGAATTTGAAGAAAAACGTCGATTATTTTATGTTGCGTTAACCCGAGCCAAAAAATCGGTACATATCAGCTACAATTTAATAAAAATTACAGAAACCAAGAGTTCAGAACAACTGCCCTCTGTTTTCGTAGGTGAATGTGGTTTAACGGATAGATTACCGGAGAAACCGAGCAGTATTCCCGGGGAATTTTTACTGTTTACTAAAAAACAAGAACTGCAAAAATCAGAGAAGCCCAAAATAAATCCACACCGATTGGATTGGATTAAACATAGAATTAGCAATTTTACCTTTTCACCTTCTTCGTTGTATGCCATTCATGAATGTGGAATAAAATTCTACTTCAACACATTGGTTCGGGTTCCCGATGTACCGGGACCTGCCACAAGTTATGGTACAGCCGTACATAACACTTTAAAAGAATGGTTAGAACAGTGGCAGAAAAATAAGTCGTGGATGAAAGAATCGGAAGTTTTGGAGCAATTTGAATGGGAAATACGAAAGTTGCGATTTGCATTCAACGAAAAACAATTTACGATTCGAAGACAGCAGGGATTGGATAATTTACCCAAATATTACGCCCAACGAAGTGAAATATTTAAATCCGAAGGCTTAACACACTTTGAAAAACAAATAAATGCGCACATCGAAGGTGTAAAATTATCGGGCAGACTGGATAAAATAATTTTCAACGGCAAACAGGTTACCATTGTTGACTACAAAACAGGCAAACCCGAAAATTCTCGCAAAAAGCTTATCGCACCTAAAGAAAATTCGGATAAACTCCCCAATTCTTATTGGTTTCAATTAGGCATTTATCAGTTAATGATTAACGCACAAACGGAGAAACAATGGCAGTGCAATAAAGCGATCATCGATTGTGTAGACAGCAATCCCGATGGTGATTACCCTCAATTAGAAGTCTACTACACCAGAGAAGACAATGAAATTCTTTTGGATTGGATACGAATGGGTATGGCCAAGCTCAATGGGTTAAACTTTTTAGACGGCTGTGGTAAAGCGGATTGTTATTGGTGCAATTTTGCAAAAAACACCCCCACTGCCTTGGGTAAAGACCCACTGGATAATAGCTTAGATTTACTTGGAGAATCAGACGGTGAGGAACGATTAAGTCGTGAGGTCTAAACGCCTACACGCTTTTTCGCAGCACAATTCTTCCGCTTTTTTCCGCGAAGCATTTTCTTCTACAAACCATAATTCACCATCTATACTCATAGAAACCTTATGTAAGGTGGTTCTTTTGGATGTATCAACCTCATGTTCCCAAGAGATTTGTTTGCGTTGTTGTTGCAACCACTTCATAAATACCGCTTTATAACTAACCGTAGTTAGCATTAATTTATCGATATCCAAATATTGGGCTACCATTCGCTTTACAATAAAACTTTTTGCGGTGGCATACCCTTTGTCCAAATAGATTGCACCAATCAAGGCTTCCAAAGCATTCCCAGCAATGGTTTTCATGGCCGATTTATTGCCTAACAAATCGTGCTTAACTTCCATAAATTCAACCAACCCCAATTTATGAGCCATATCGCCCATTTGTTCACGGTTTACGATACGAGTTCGCATTTCTGTTAGGAACCCTTCATCTTTTTTGGGGAAACGTAAAAAAAGCAACTCGGCAACTACAGCATCCAATATTGCATCCCCTAAAAATTCCAATCGCTCATTGTCAACAACGTTATCCGTATCTTCCCGTTTAGTTGTGGAAGAATGCTTCAAAGCCTCACGGTAAATACGTATTTTACTAGGATTTACTCCCGTAACTCGATACACCTTTGCGGCTAGGTCCTTTGACTTTTTGGAGCGAAATAAAAAATGATTTAGCAACCGATGAAAGATTTCTATAAATTAACCTTCAAATTTTTTGAAGATTACCGAAGCATTATGTCCACCAAATCCAAACGTATTGCTTAATGCAGCACGAACTGTTCTTTTTTCAGCTGAATTAAAGGTAAGTTTAAGATTGGCATCAATTTCTGGGTCGTCGGTGAAGTGATTGATGGTAGGTGGGATTATATCTTCCGTGATAGCCAGCAAGCAAGCAACAGCTTCTAAAGCTCCCGCTCCGCCCAATAAATGACCGGTCATACTCTTGGTACTGGAGATATTCAAGTTATAAGCATGCTCACCAAATACGGTTTTAATCGCTTTTGTTTCAGCTATATCACCCAACGGTGTACTTGTACCATGAACGTTGATATAGTCGATATCTTCCGGCTTCATTCCAGCATCTTCCAAAGCCATTCGCATAACATTAGAAGCTCCTAGACCTTCAGGATGCGGCGCTGTTAGATGGTAAGCATCGGCGGTCATTCCACCGCCAACCATTTCGGCATAGATTTTTGCACCTCGAGCTTTGGCATGTTCATATTCTTCCAAAATTAATGATGCACCGCCCTCTCCCATTACAAAACCATCGCGATCCTTATCAAAGGGTCTTGAGGCGGTAAAAGGATCATCGTTACGCTCACTTAAAGCTTTCATATTACTAAAACCGCCAACGGAGGGTTCGTTAATACAAGCTTCGGATCCACCGGCAACGATTGCGTCTGCTTTCCCCAATCGAATTACATTGAACGCGTCAATTAAGGCATGGGTTGACGATGCACAAGCGGAAACAGTTGCATAATTGGGGCCTCGGAAGCCATGCCTCATGGAAATGAAACCTGGTGCTATATCCACAATCATTTTTGGTATGAAAAAAGGAGAAAATCGGGGTGTACCGTCTCCTTTCGCGTAATCTACAATTTCTTGGAAAAAAGTTGTGAGACCACCGATACCAGCTCCCCAAATTACACCAATCCTATCGGGATTGTATGTGCCTTGGGTTATGCCACTGTCATTAACAGCTTCATCGGCAGCCACCATTGCGTAATGCGTAAAAGGATCCATTTTTCTGGCTTCTTTACGATCAATGTACGCTGTGGCATCAAAACCTTTTACTTCGCACGCAAATTTTACTTTGAACTTTTCGGTATCAAAGCGCGTGATTAACCCGGCACCAGAAACACCCTGGCGCAATCCGTTCCAATAATCCTGGAGCGTATTACCCAAAGGGGTAACCGCTCCAAGACCTGTTACAACAACTCTGCGGAGTTGCATGAATTACTTGTTTTCCTCGATGTAACGTACTGCTTCTCCTACAGTCTGAATTTTTTCAGCCTGATCATCGGGAATGCTGATATCGAATTCTTTTTCGAATTCCATGATCAACTCTACGGTGTCCAAGGAATCAGCACCCAAATCGTTAGTAAAACTAGCTTCCATTGTAACTTCTGACTCATCAACGCTAAGCTTGTCAACAATGATAGCTTTAACTTTTTCTGCAATTTCTGACATGGTGTTATGGTTTTGTTTTGCGATGCAAATAAACAATTTTTTTCACCTCCTACCACAATAAAATTATTTTTGTAGTAAAATTTTGTCTCAAAAACGTCTCAAATCGCATTTTTTAGAGTTCGAATACAACTTCGATGTTGTTGGTATTCACTCAGTAAACGCCCCTCATTACATGGCTTGGTGTCTAAATGACACTTTTTCTGCAAACTTTCAACTGCATGTGCATTCTTTTGCCTTAAATTTGTTGAAAGAAACAATGTCAGAGCATGCGGAGTTCTATTGGCAAGGGGATGAAGCACATTCGGAAATGTGGTTAGTTAATAATCGCGGGAGCCATGGATTACTTTATTCAGGTAAACCCACCCCGGATTATTGGTTGGTCATTCGTGAAGCCGAAATCATGGGAGGAACGTCGGATTGGATCCAAGGAATTAAAGCCATTAATAATGTTCAAATGGTGTTTGAATTCCCCACCGAGCAGTTGGAAAAACTCACATGGCTCCAGCAGCTAAGTCATTTGTGATCATAGCATTATGTACAAAGGTAAATTTAACAAAACAAAAATAGTGGCCACTATAGGTCCCGCCACCAGCAGCGAAGAGATGCTTCAAAAAATAATTCACGCCGGGGTGGATGTTTGTAGATTGAATTTTTCTCACGGGAGCCACGAAGTACATCAAGAGGTTATAGATCGAGTTAGAAACATCAATAAAACTGTTGGGTGTAATGTAGCGTTATTGCAAGATTTGCAAGGACCTAAACTCAGAATAGGCAAAGTAGATGGTGAAATTGTATTGGAAGAAGGAAAAACTATTCGCGTTTCTATCGTGGAACAACTTTCTACCACCGACATCCTTTTTGTTAGTTATCCTATGCTGATTCAGGATTGCAAACCTGGTGAGTCTATTTTACTTAATGATGGAAAAGTTGCCCTTACCTTTACTCAAGTAATTGACAGCCAAACCATGGAAGCAGAGGTTGTAGCCGGTGGGATTCTATCATCAAATAAGGGCTTTAATCTACCTAATTCAAAACTTTCCGTTCCCAGTTTAACCGAAAAAGATCTTAGAGATTTGGATTATGGCATCGCCCAAGATTTGGATTGGGTTGCCTTAAGTTTCGTACGTACAGCCGAGGATATTGTGGATTTAAAACGGATAATTTCCGAAAAAGGATCTACGATGAAGGTAATTGCCAAAATTGAGAAACCCGAAGCGTTAGATAATATCGACGATATCATTAAAGTAGCCGATGGTATTATGGTAGCTCGAGGCGATTTAGCGGTTGAAGTTCCACTTCAAAAAGTTCCATTGATACAAAAAGATATTGTTGAAAAATGCCTTGCGGCAGCTAAACCAGTAATTATCGCTACCCAAATGATGGAAACGATGATCACCGATAGTATGCCTACACGCGCCGAAATTACCGATGTAGCCAATGCCGTTTTAGACGGTGCCGATGCCGTTATGCTATCGGCAGAAACCTCCGTTGGAAAATATCCTCTGAAGGTTATCGAAACCATGTCAAACATCATTTATGAGATTGAATTGGATAGACGGGCCTATTTCAAAGGGGTAAAACCCAATCCAACTTCGCCTTCGTTTGCCTCAGACGAAGTGTGCTTTACAGCCGTTCGGATGAGTGATCACCTGAAAGCAAAAGCCATCGTTGCCATGACAAAAAGTGGATATACGGGATACAAAGTGGCCAGTTTCAGGCCTCAATCGAATATTTATATATTCACCGACAATCAAAAAATGCTAACAACATTAAATTTGGTTTGGGGGGTTAGAGGGCTGTATTATGATAAGTTTACATCCACCGATGAAACCTTTCAAGACGTGATAGATACCCTTAAGGAACATCACCTAGTAAGTAAGAATGACTATGTAGTAAATTGTGCGAGCATGCCCATCCATAAAAAGCAACGTACCAATACCATCAAAATAACGCATGTTGATTAAGGCGTATTAACTTTGCATTAGGATGGAAGATATTTTTGTTAATAAGGTAGCCAACAGTGGAATTATCACCCTAAACTTAGAAGATTATTATCCCAATGGCGATAGAAAATATCTAGATATCAAGGATGTATTGTTTATGGGGATGGTACTAAGGGAAAAAGATTTTCGCGAATGGGTTAAGAACCATCCATGGGAGGATTACCGCAATTGTTTTGTTGCCGTTAATTGCTCTGCCGAAGCAATCGTGCCTACATGGGCTTATATGCTAATTACCAGTAAGCTATCTGGAATTGCATCTGAGGTTGTTTTTGGTGATTTAATCGCTTTGGAGGCCGTATTGTGGGAAAAAGCGCTATCATCAATAAATCCAAGTAATTTTATTGATGAGCGTGTAGTTATTAAAGGCTGCGGAAAATTACCTGTATCCCCTGCTGCTTATTCATTAATTACCCAAAAATTAACACCCGTGGTTAAAAGTATCATGTACGGAGAACCTTGTTCAACCGTCCCCATTTATAAAGCTAAATAGAATATTACCTGCTACCGATAGTAATTCCGTTCTCCCTTTAGGGGTTAAACCATAACTAAAATCCAACGTTTTAATAACAAATAGTCTCATCAAAGTTCGAACGAAACTTGTGCATACTCCGATTACTTTTTTTCCAATTGCATAGCCTTACTTCCTGCATTTGCCGCATCCTGCGGAACCATAGAAAGTCCGGTATAGGTTTTATTGGTTACCCTCCATGGAATACTAAAAAACGCAAAGTCTGGTCGGCCTTCCACCGATAGTTCTAATTTGGAGTAATCGTCGTTGGATTTCCAAGTCCCAAGATAGGTATCCCCCCCAATTATCACCTTGGCCGGACCGTTTGTATAGGTCTGCTTCTCGAGTATATAAATTTGATCGGAATAATTAGCTGAAATATCGTTCCCCAATGAATCCAATCCCTTTTTCATGAAAAACTTCTTTCCCAAAACCAATAAATCAAATGCTTTTTGGGCCGATGTAGCATTATCTACCGAATCTGTTGGTGGTGTTGGTGGTGGCTTTTCTTCGCATCCAGACAATGGAAGTAATAGAAAAACAACCGTAAGGATTAGCCCCAATGCCGCAATTAGTTTTTTCATACTATTCTTTCTCAGCACAATTTACAAAAAATCCCTTAAAGTCCAACCCAACATTGGGATTATGGTTAAAAAGATTGATTTTTGTACCCATGCAACGCTTAATATTAGCTGCTGTGCTTAGTGTTTTAACTACAACATTATCGGCACAAACTACCACCCTTAATAACGCACCGCAATTGGCCCAACAAACCATGAAAGGAATTCAGTACACAATTTCTATTCCCAATCCCAACAATCACTACGCAGAAGTTACCTTAGAAATTTCAAATCCCAAGGCAGGAAATCTAGAATTATATATGCCTGTTTGGACGCCAGGCAGTTATTTGGTTAGAGAATTTTCTAAAAATATTGAATCGTTTTATTACTCATTTGCCGATGGAAATATCGACAAATCTGCCTTGATCGCGGCCAATCAATCAGGAACTAGTCCTGTTAAATCAGCAAAACAATCCAAAAACACCTGGGTTATTACAGTCCCAAAAAACACAAAGAAAATAACCGTTGGTTATCGGGTGTACTGTTTTGAACTGAGTGTAAGAACCAGTTATATCGAATCGCAACAGGCATTATTAAACATGGCATCCGTGCTGTTAACCGCCAAGGGTTACGAGAATTTAGCCGGTACAGAACTGGTATCATTCCCAAAAACGTGGCAGAATTTTGCGTGTACCTTGGATGAATTACCCAGCGGTGGAGTTCCAGAAATTGGAACCTCTAGAAGCATCAAATTTAGCTATCCTAATTTCGATGAATTGGTAGATGCTCCGTTGCAATTAGGCAATTTCGAAATGCTAAAATTTGAGGTTAGAGGCATTCCCCATTACGTAGCCATGGTTGGAATAAACAATGCAAATGCTCAAAAACTAACCACAGATATGGCGCTAGTGTGTGAAACTATGACACAAATCGTAGATGAACACCCATGCAAAAAATACATTTTCTTCGTGCATAATGTAGATAACGGAGGCGGCGGTTTGGAGCACAAAAACAGTTCCGTTTTGATGATGCAACGATTGGGATACAATGACCCTGGTAGATATAAAGGATTTTTAGGCTTAGTAGCACACGAGTATTTTCATTTATGGAATGTAAAAAGAATTAGACCCAGAGAATTAGGGCCATTTAATTATAACCAGGAAAACTACACTACCCTCTTATGGGTGGCCGAAGGGATTACCAGCTACTACGATGAAATCGCCTTAATGCGCGCTGGTTTCAGCCAACCCAATGAATTCCTTGGATCCATGGCCGCCTATATTAATAGTCATGAGAACAGACCGGGCTCTCGGGTTGGTAGCGTGAGTGAAATGAGCTTCGACGCATGGATTAAAGAATATCGACCCAATGAAAACAGCAAAAACAGCACCTACAGTTATTATTCCAAAGGGGTAGTAATTGGTGCATTATTGGATGCTTGGATCTGCTCCAAAACCGGAGGCACTAAATCACTGGATGATGTGATGAAGTATTTATGGAAAAATTTCGCCCTCAATACATCCAAAAATCCAAACGGAGAAGGATTTACCGAACAGGATTTCAAAAAAGCGCTAGAAAATGCAGTTGGTAGTAGCTGCGAACCCTTTTTCTCTAAATTAGTTCATGGATACGATGATTTGCAACCCGAAATTGAACAGAGTTTGGGTAAAGATGGAATAAAATTAGAGGTGAGCAAAACAACCATGACTCGAGATGTAATGGGAATAAGCACTGAATTAACTGGAGGTAAAACAGTAGTAAAAACTGTTACACGCGGAAGCTTTGCCGAACAAATAGGCATCCAACCCAATGATGAGGTTCTTGCAATAAACGGTTTTAGAGTTGAAAACAACGTCGATGATTTGTTAAATAAAACCTACTCGCTTGTGCCCGAAAACAATCCCAAAGAAGTATCGGGACAGGTAATTCTTGTGATTATTGCTAGAGCAGGTCTTATTGCTGAATTAACAGGAACTTTCGCTCCAATGAATGAAATTCAATATAAAATTAAACTTCCCAATCAAGCAACAGCCTCTAAAGAATCAGAAAGTGAATTTTGGAATTCCAAGGGTCCAATTCAACATTTCCTAAGAGGAAAACGCAAGTAATCCCTTCAATTTGGTCATTACTCATCATAAGCAATTGCATTACTCCACTGATTTTAAGTAACCCTAAAAAAATGCCAACTATCCAGTATACTACTGTTTCCGAATCGGGATTGCGACGCTTTGTTACGGAAGTTTTTTTATCAAAAGGTTTTTCCGAAGAGCACGCCATATTATCTGCCGATGTTTTATTGTTGGCAGATTTACGCGGTATAGATAGTCATGGCGTTGCTAGGCTGAGTGGATACCTTCGATTAATTGATGCTGGAAGAATTAATCCAACCCCTAAATTTTCGATAGAAAGAAGAAAAAAAACCATAGCAAATTTAAATGCCGATGGTAGTATTGGATTAATTTCCGCACCTTTTGCCATGGACCTAGCGATAGAAATGAGTGCAGAATATGGTAGCGGCTGGATGGGAATAAAACATTCCAATCATTTTGGAATCGCGGCCTACCATGCAATGAAAGCCTTAGATAATAAAATGATTGGCTTTTCAATGACCAATGCCAGTCCTTTGGTTACAACGGCTAATGGATCTGAAAGAATGTTAGGAACAAATCCCATTTGCATTGCTGTTCCTGCGGGAAAAGAACCCGCCTTTGTATTGGACATGGCAACATCAGCGGCTGCCAATGGTAAATTAGAAATCGCCGAAAGAACCGATAAACCGATTCCCAATGGATGGATATTGGGTAAAGATGGTAGAATGGATACTAAACCCGATGGATTAAAACGCGGTGGAATGTTATTACCCTTAGGTTCCGACAATGAACATGGTATACATAAAGGATATGGCTTAGGTGCTTGGGTAGATATTTTTTCCGGTGTATTAACGGGAGCTAACTACGGTCCTTGGGTTCCCCCGTTTGTATCGTTTCTTCAACCTCTACCCAATTTACCGGGACAAGGACTTGGTCATTTTGTTGGATGTTGGGAAGTTGATGGTTTTAGAGAGTACGAGGATTTCTGTGCGAATATGGATCAATGGATTCAACGCTTTAAAGCCACTATACCCTTAAATCCAAGTCAACCGGTGATAATTCCAGGAACCCCTGAAAGAGAGGAGCATGTAAGACGATTAGAAAGCGGTATCCCGCTGGTTGAAGCTGTAATGAAAGACTTAGAAGGGTTAGCTCAAAACACCGGTGTATCTTTTGATTTATAATCCAATCGTGCTAATCTCTGTTATCAATACACTAAACAAACGTTTGCGATGAGTAACAACCAAAAAAAACTAAAATTATGGATTGCTATTGGATTTGTGGTTGTCTTTACTGCAATTTCCGTGGTTGCATACATTAAAATTCTAAAACCCATCAGGGATAATCGAAGCAATAGAGCTGGAAAATACACAATGAAACAGGGATATAAAACCCAATTTAATCCCGACTATTTAGACAGTTTGGACAAAGCGAAGAAGAAGAAAAGTAAAAAGTAAATGGTTAAAAGAATGTTATTGTAAAACACTAACAAGCTACCCTACCGCTCAATTATTTGTTTATCAACGTTAAATTCTTGAATTTCTCTAGCTAAGCATTTCGTCCAAAAGTTCATTAATAAAGGACGAATCTTCCAATTTTGATTCCCATCCATTCTGGATAATTGCATCCAATATTTTATCGTTTTTACCTCCAAATTCCCAAGCTTCCGCATAATCTCGGGTTGAGAATGTAGTTCTTTCGTATTGGGAAGTGAATTTATCTGGATACTGCGTGCTTAGCGCATGTTCAATCTTTTTACGATGCAAGAATTCAGGACTTCCAACCAAATCGCGCATTTCTACAAAGTTCTGCAGTGCTAAGTTGGCGATTGCGTCCGCATTGGGCTTTCGTTTTTCTTGGTACTGATGCAAAATTTCGTTCCATGGTAAATTGGGCCTTCCCGCTCCTATTAAATCATCTAACACCAAACAATCTTCAAACGAACAATTCATACCTTGTCCATAAAATGGAACCACCGCATGAGCCGCATCGCCCAATAGAGCCACCTTGTTTTTTGCCCATGGGTAGCAACGAACCGTTACTAACATTCCTGTTGGATTATTTTGATAATCCTCTATTAAATTGGGCATTAACGGCATTGCATCGGCAAAATATTCGTTAAAAAATGCTGTGATTTCTTCCGCCGTTTTCAATTGATCAATCCCTGGATTTCCATCAAATGGCATAAACAGCGTACAGGTGAAATTCCCACCAGGATTGGGCAAGGCGATCATCATAAAACTCTTACGAGGCCAAATATGCAAGCAGTTTTCGTCTAATTGAAATTTACCGTTTGCATCTGGTACAATTTCCAATTCTTTATATCCATAATTTTCGTAAGTCTGGGAATAAGAAAATCTAGGTTGGTGCATCATAGCTTGCCTTATTGCTGAAAAAGCTCCATCGGTAGCAATAACTACATCGGCCTTATCTTTAACCAGTTCTCCCGCTTGGTTTTGGAAGACTGTTTCGTTGGTTTTTAAATCTGCTTCCACGCATTTATGGTTAAAATACATGGTAATATTTGGATATTTATCGGCCAACTGCAACAATCTAACATTAAGTTGCGATCTAGAAACTGAGTAAATATTCTGACCCTCTTTTCCGTATGGTTGATAGGCTGTGTTGCCTTTTGCATCATGCATCATCCTACCGGCCATAGGAATAGAAATATTTAAAACATCTCGGTCTAAACCTACGCGCTCCAATGCCGTAATCCCGCGTAAACTTAATGCCAAGTTAATACTTCTACCACCTTCGTACTTTCCATCTCTCATATCTTGCCTACGTTCATACAAATGAACATCGTAACCACGTTTTGCTAAATAGATCGACAATAAACTCCCGGCCAAGCCGCCGCCTACTAAAGTGATTTTTTCTCCCATGTGTTGCAAAATTAACAATATAAATTCGGTAAGGTTGAGAAAAAATAAGAACTTTGTTCAATGCACTTTTTTAAAGTTCCTGCCCTTTTGCCCTTCCTTGTACCGAGTGCAATTTGGCGCATACGAACTTCTGAAAAAATGATTTTTCTCACCTTTGACGATGGCCCCCAACCAGAAGTGACTAACTGGGTTTTAGAAATTTTAAATAAATACAACGCAAACGCTACGTTTTTCTGTGTGGGAAATAATTTATCCCAATATCCCCAATTAGCTTTAGAAATTCTAACCCAAGGACACCAAATTGCTAACCATACCTACCATCACCGAAAAGGTTGGAGTTCCGAAAATCAAGAATACTTCCACGAAATCGAAAAAACACAACTGATAATCAATAATTTATACGCTCAAACAACAAAAGAAAAACCGAAACATCCCCCATTTAGACCTCCGTATGGAAGAATATCACATGCACAACTCCAGTGGGCAAAACAAATGAAAATCCCCGTAGTGATGTGGTCTTTATTGAGCTGTGATTATGATCCTAAGTTAAATTGTACCCATGCATTAAAGGTTCTTGAAAAAAACATACAACCCGGTAGTATTGTGGTATTTCATGACAGTAAAAAAGCATATTACCAACTTAAACAACTATTGCCCAAGTTTTTAGAATATGTTGTGGCTCAGGGGTACTCTTTTGGTTTATTATCAGATTTAACACCAACGAGCAAGTAATATTCACATAAATATGGTTGGTATAATACTCTGGTTGTTTGGTATCGTTGGCGGATTCTACTTACTCGTGCAACTTACTCAATTGCTGTATTTGTATGGTTATAAGACCGTACTATCCGATGAACCCAGTGAATGGCCAAAAATCAGTATTTGGGTAGCAGCTCGAGATGAAGAAGCAACAATAAAACGTTGTTTAACTTCCTTATTAGCGATGGATTATCCGGTAGCAAAGATGCAAATTCTTGTTGGAAACGACCAAAGTATCGATAACACCAGAGAAGTTGTTCTACAACTGGCAAACCTTCACCCACAAATACAACTCATTGATATTCAAGATAAAAATGATGGATTAAAAGCCAAAGCTAGAGTAATGGCTCAATTGGATATTCATGCCGATGCGGATTATTACCTAATAACGGATGCCGATGTTTGGGTAAACCCCAATTGGGCAAAAACCATGCTGCGAAGTTTATGGAAAAAAGCAGATTCCTCCAATGGCGGCAGCAATAAAATCATTGGTGTTTGTAGTGGAATAACATTAGTAAAATCGCCCAATACTTGGGGATGGTTACAGGAAATTGATTGGAGTTATTTCATGGGTTTGCTCAATATTATTTCGTATGCTGGCGTGCCGGCTACAGCCGTTGGCAATAATATGATTATTTCAAAAGAAGCCTATTGGGCTACAGGTGGATATAGTAAAATCCAATTTAGTATTACAGAAGATTATAAATTATATAGCGAAGTATGCGGAAAGGGCTATGGTTGGAGCAATGTTATGCATCCAGGTGTAGTTGCTTATTCCGCAGAAACTAAAGGGTTTATTCCCTTATTACATCAACGAAAACGTTGGTTAAGTGGAGGAAAAGAACTTCCTTGGTATTGGTGGGTATTGTTTGGAATTTTCGGAGGATACCATGTATTGATACCGCTAATTTTATTCCTTTTGTTGGTATGTAAAATTTCTCAAACCAGTGCTCTTTTGATTGGGTTGCTATTTTTTCTAAAGTGGTTTTTTCAAAGTTTACAGATAAAAAGAATCTATTTCAATATACAATCACCCTGCCCACCGTTGTGGAAACTTATATGCTATGAACCATTCATTCAATTAATTACACTTTCAACGGCCGTTTTTTTCATTCTACCAATAAAAACCATTTGGAAAGGCAGGGCCTATACAACATGATAAATATCATAGTTATTTAGAACAGTTCTAAACTTTATTTGTAACCGTTCTAAATAACACCTATATTTGCATCGGCTATGAGAAAAAACAGTTTCTGTTATCCTTTCCCAAGTGAAATAAAATCTGGACTACTACTGCTATTGTCTATTTTTTTGACTGAAATTCTAATTGCTCAATATCCCAAATTAAAAGACAAGAGTATAATACATAACGATAGCGCCTTACACATTGAATATTTGCCTGAGATTACCTTGGTTGGTAGAGGAGAAAAACGAGATATTTTAATGTTGCCGGAAGTAGTTGGTACAAAAATCAATGCCGGCAAAAAAAACAGTTTGGTGGTAGTTGAAGAACTCAATACTGTGGTAGTAAATAACAACATGCGACAAATCATGGCCAAAGTTCCTGGCATCCATGTTTGGGAAAGCGACGGTTCAGGTATTCAGATTGGTATTGCCACTCGCGGGTTGAGTCCAAATCGCAGCTGGGAATTTAATGTACGACAAAACGGTGCCGATATTTCTTCGGATCCGTACGGTTATCCCGAGGCCTATTATAATCCACCTATGCAAGCGGTACAGCGTATTCAACTTATCCGCGGAGCCGGATCGTTGCAATACGGCTCTCAATTTGGTGGAATGATTAATTACATCATGAAAGATGGTGCCGACCTTAGAAAACCTTTACAAATAGAGGCGAATCAAACCCTCGGCAGTTTTGGAATGACCAATAGCTATTTATCGTTAGGCGGTAAACAAGGCAAAGTAAATTATTTTGCTTTTGTTGATACAAGAAAGGCCGATGGTTGGAGAGCCAACTCACAATACAATACCCAAACATATTTTGGATCAATCACCTATCGAATAACGGAGAAATCCCAAATTACTGCCGAATATACGCGTTACAACATGTTGTCACAACAACCGGGCGGATTAAACGAAGCCCAGTTTTCGGCAAATTCACAACAGAGTTTGCGGGATAGAAACTGGTTTTCAACGCCATGGCAAACTGGCAATATTAAATATCTATTAGAAATCAATAAAGATCAGCGTTTACAATTGCAAGCCTTCGGAATGCAAGCGGTAAGAAGCAGTGTGGGATTCATGCATGGTATTACTACCAAGGATACTATAAACAAATTAACTGGAAATTATAATGCTCGCGATTTAGCCATCGATAAATATAAAAATTTAGGCATTGAAGCCTCCTACTTAATTAACTATACAATAGCTGGATCTAAACAGACATTAAGTACTGGAATTAGAGCATTTAATAGCGAAACTCAGCGTTTCCAAAAAGGAATAGGTTCAGTAGGTGCGGATGCTAATTTTGATAATCAGTTTAATCAATTCCCTACGGAACTATATTTTAATACCATTAATTACGCATGGTTTGCAGAACAGGTAATAAGAATTGGTAAGAGTTTTACTCTAATTCCCGGTGTAAGAGCAGAAAATATACAATCAGAGGTTAATGGAAGATTGAGTTTTAACAGTGTGGGGGAAGCCGTAAATGTTGTTTCTACTCCAATAAGTCGCAGTTTCTTAATTGGTGGAATTGCTTCAGAATATCATTTCAAGAACGGACTGGAAATGTACGGCAATATTACTCAAGCCTACAGACCCATTTTATTCTCCGATATGCAAGCTACTCCTGGTATTGAAGTGGTGGATGCAAACATGAAGGATGCTACTGGATTTAATAGCGATTTAGGGGTACGAGGAAGATTTGGCAATTGGCTATACATCGATGGAAGTATCTATCGGCTTCAATACAATAATAGACCCGGCCGTTTAACTCAATACGATGATCAAGGTACATCATATTCCCTAAAAACAAATGTAGGCAGCAGTGTAAGTAAAGGTGCTGAACTAGTGGTGGACGCCGATGTAATTCGTAGAGCTAAGAAAAACTCAAAATTCTATTTCCCTGTTTTCGTCTCTGCAGCATACAACGATGCTCGCTATCAAGACTTTTTAATTAGTGTAAAAGGCAGCGACGGTAAAATGGTTTCGTCCAGCTTAAAAAATAATCGTGTTGAAAATGCGCCAGAATGGATTATTAGGGCTGGTAGTTCAGTGTTAATCAACAGCATGAAGCAAATGGACAGACATTTGAAAATTGGAATTCAGTACAGTTATGTAAGCGATGTTTTTACCGATGCACAAAATACAGTGGTAGCAAGTAGCAATGGGCAAAACGGACTAATCCCCGCTTACTCAATTTGGGATTTAAACGCAACTTACCAGTTTAATAAATCAATCCGATTTAAAGCCACTATCAATAACCTCACCAATGAGCGATATTTCACCCGAAGAGCGGGTGGTTATCCTGGACCAGGTTTAATGCCTTCGGATGCTCGCTCCATATTATTCTCAGTGAATGTTACACTGTAACACTCACTGAGAAATAAACCAGCTCCGTTAACAATTCCAATAATTTTTAAGCTTATCAGACCAATCTTTGGGTGCTGTATTAATTTCAGCATTTAAATCGGCCATCATGGAATAAATACCAAAATAGGTTCTATTTACATATAAGGCATGTTTACTTCCTCGAGGTTGTGTAGGCTTTTTTACCTCTGGAATTTGATAAATTTCTTCCCCTTTAGCATAGATTGAGTCGATAAAATCCATTGTAAAATGAAATGTTGATGACTCGAAAGGTCTGCTTAACAAAGCCGTCATTGCTAAAAATGCATCCGTGAGTTGCTTTTTAATTTCCATAGAATCTGCAGGAAATACAATTTCAATGGTAGACATTAGCTTATCTACAACATTTTCGTTGTTTCTAATTACTGGAATTAGTAATGGAAAATAATGTAAATAAAAATCTTCTGGAACTTCTTTAATACATCCAAAATCGATAATCCCTACCCTACCATCCGGTTGAAACAAAAAATTACCGGGGTGCGGATCAGCGTGTATGGCTTTTAGATGATGTAGTTGAAATTCGTAAAAATCCCAAAGAGCTTGGGCGATTTTATTTTTTACTTCTTGGCTAGGGTTGGTGTCTAAAAATTCCTTCAAATGAAGGCCTTGCATCCAGTCCATAACCAACACTTTAGATGAGCTATACTCAGGATAATATTGCGGAAATATGATATTGGGTAAATGTTTACATTGTTGCGACATTTCATTGGAGCGCTTTAATTCCAGCGTGTAATTGGTTTCTTCCAATAATTTTTCCTCTACTTCTTGGAAATATTTTTTCATTTCCTTTTCACTCAGTCCAAACATCGCATTCGCCATCGGCTTAACCAATCGTAAATCACTTTGTATTGAATCGGCTATTCCAGGATATTGGATTTTGACGGCAAACCAGTGTTCCCCTATTCTCGCCTTATGCACCTGACCAATACTAGCCGCGGCGCTACTTTGCAAAGAAAATTCATCAAATATTTCTTGGGGTGATTTCCCATTGGACCGTTGAAATGTACGAATAACCAATGGCGCTGACATAGGCGGTGCTGAGTACTGACTTAAGGCAAATTGTTGCGTGTACGCACGTGGCAGCAGATTTTTATCCATGCTTAACATTTGCGCCACTTTTAACGCACTGCCTTTAAGTTGACTCAACGAATCATAAATATCTTCCGCGTTGCTGTTATGCAACTCTTCTTTGTTATCTACTCCTGAGAGTGTCTTTTTTGTGTAGTATTTTAAATAATTAGTTCCAATTTTTGCACCCGTACCTACTAACTTCAACGCACGTTCAACCTTACCGGTTGGAATTTTATCCTGGGTTGGTGTTGTCATTTGGATTGTTGAAATAAAAATTTACCGAAATCAATGGCTTGATCCAACGTATTTCTTCCAATTAAATCCATGGTTAATCCAATAGATTTTTCGATACATGCATCGGTTTTTTCAAATTCTTTACTGGTATCATTTAACCAAAAATGCAGGATAAATGCCGTGTTCATCCAAATAGCTTCATTGGAGAGTTTATCCAAGAATTTCCTGTCGGGAATCTCTCCATTTTGTTGAGCAATTTTAAATAACGAATCTAAATCGTTTAAAACTTGGGATCTTAACGACTTAAGCAAGGTTAGCCCAGACATTGGATTCTTCCAATCTTTCATCCTCCACTGTAAATAACTTCTAATAGCTAGCAACTTTTCAACCCAACCAAAATGAAGTGAAATAAGCTTTTCTTTGAGTGTGAATCCAGAGAATGTGCTATCGGATGTTAACGCATGAAATGCTTCCATCCAAGTTTGGGTTAGAACGGCCTCTTCTACAGCTTCAATGGAACTAAAGTATTGGTAGAACTCTTGTTCAGAAATAGATAAAAACTTCGCTAACTGAAAGACGTTAACCGGTGATTTCTCGTGTTCTAAGGAATACTGCACCAGCCCTTGAATTATTTGCGTTTTCATAGTTTAAACTAATTTAAAATACAACAATTTGCTCGGTGGAAAGTTTTATTTAAAACTATTGATTTTGTTGGTATTTTCGCAATACGATGCTGACCTTACAAGAGGACTACAACACTCAACGAACATCTTTAGATTTATCTGAATATGGACGGCATGTACAAGAGTACATTCAACATATTCAACAATTGCCAGAAAAAATAGATCGCACCGCTTGGACGCACAATTTGGTGCAAATCATGGCAACATTAAATCCAGAGATTAAACTTCAGGCTAATTATAAAGAAATTCTTTGGTCTCACATCTTACATTTAGCAAAATTTGACCTCGACGTTGATTGTCCTTACGAAATAATACAAATTGACCCTACCAACAACAAGCCGTCAACAATAGGGTATCCAGATGCTAATATTCGCTTTAGATTTTATGGCAGAAATCTACAAATGATGATTGACAAAGCAGCATCTATGGAAGCCAACGATTTAAGGCAAGACTTAGTAAACATGATTGCTTCGTTTATGTATAATTCCTGCAAAGCTTGGAATAATGAGAACTTAAGCAATGAAGTAATCGCTGATCATTTAATGACTCTTTCTAAAGGCAAATTACAACTGAGCGGCGAAGAAATTACAGTTAGCGCAGATACACAATTAGCACAACCCAATAGAAATTGGCAGCAAGGCAAGAAAAACAATTTTCAGCGCAACAATAAAAACAATAAAAACAATCGAAATAATAACCGAAACGGTAAAAATTACCGTCGATTTTAACTAACTACCAATGGCCTATTTTGAAATAGAAGGTGGATTCTCACTTAAAGGAGAGCTTACCCCTCAAGGTGCGAAAAACGAAGCACTACAAGTTATTTGCGCCGTATTGCTTACCGAAGAAGTTGTAACAATTACGAATATACCTGAAATAAGAGATGTACTCAAGTTAATTGAGTTATTGGAAAAATTAGGGGTTAAAGTAAATCGTATTGCCCGAGGGAATTTTACTTTTCAAGCGGACCATGTTGACTTAGATTTTCTAAATAGTTCAGAATTTAAGAAAATGGGAGCCGCATTGCGTGGATCAATTATGATTGTTGGGCCGTTACTAACGCGATTTGGTAAAGGATTTATCCCATCGCCCGGAGGTGATAAAATTGGAAGAAGAAGACTCGACACCCATTTCGAAGGGTTCATACAATTGGGGGCTAAATTTGAATATCAAGCCGATACTCAGTTCTACCAGGTAACAGGGAAGCCACTAAAAGCATGCAGTATGTTACTGGATGAAGCATCCGTTACAGGTACCGCAAATTTGGTAATGGCAGCGGCTATGGCTGAAGGTAAAACAGAGATTTACAATGCCGCTTGCGAACCCTATTTGCAGCAGTTGTGCTTAATGCTAAATAGCATGGGTGCTAAAATCGCTGGAATTGGTTCCAATAAATTAACCATTGAAGGGGTAGATCATTTAACAGGATGCAATCATCGCTGTTTACCGGACATGATCGAAATTGGCAGTTTTATCGGCATGGCCGCCATAACTCAAAGTGATATCGTTCTAAAAAATTGTAGGATCGATATGTTGGGAATCATTCCAAAAACTTTCCAACGACTTGGAATCAAATTAAATATTGTAGGCGACGACATCCATATACCCGCTCAAGATCATTACGAAATCGACACGTTTATTGACGGTTCGATCCTAACCATCTCCGATCAAATTTGGCCTGGATTTACGCCTGATTTAATTTCTATTGCTCTAGTTACCGCAACTCAAGCCCGCGGAACAGTTTTAATTCATCAAAAGATGTTTGAAAGCCGATTGTTTTTCGTGGACAATCTTATCGATATGGGTGCCCAAATCATTTTGTGCGACCCACACAGAGCCACTGTGATTGGCTTAGATCGTAGAACTCGATTAAAAGGGATTACCATGAGTTCCCCAGATATTCGTGCAGGTGTAGCTCTACTGATTGCCGCTATGAGCGCCAAAGGTAAAAGTACCATAAAAAATATCGAACAAATTGATCGTGGCTATGAACGAATCGATGAGCGATTAAATGCATTAGGTGCGAGAATTACTCGCTTCGAATAACGCTTACAGCCGAAATAGATTATTATCCCACACTTCGCACCCAGTTAAAGTATCTTCCTCTCAGGTGTAAGTGTGTAATTGGTATAATTATCCGCGAGCCGTGCGCTTGGGATTCTTTATTCCTCCGCTAACCCCAAAGTAGAGATTAAACCCTTTGGCCTTATTGGTTAAGACCGTAGTAACTAAGTTGTCTGAGCCAATAAACACTGGTCCAACCCGCAAATAACCGCCAACAGCTCCGCGCTTGTAATCTTGGGTTAATGAAACTGGCATGGAGCATTCAAACCAGGCCATTTCCAAGCGAGGTATTACCACCACCGATGATGGATTTCTAAAACCTAAGGTCTTTGCACTTACTAACGACTGTTGCCAATGAACGCCCAAGTAAATGGCAGGCAATAACCGGAAATCTCCTTGAACTTGCAACATAGTTGGCAAGGCAAAGGGCATGGTTGTTGTTTCCTTTTTATACTCCATATTTTTCTCGGCAAAATTTTCTAAATAGTTCAATCCAGCCTCGTTACTTGCCAAGAACGCCTTAGCCAATTCAGTGTCTAACGGCAACGTTACAGGAGTAGAATTTGAAGCGGTATACCTGCTAATTTCCTGCCCATAATTCATGGTCCCTATATCGGTAACTGAAGCTGCAATTTTCCAAGCATAATCCCGGATATTTACATCTGGAATTATCCATTTCTCGATTATACCATCTACTTTATTTTTATTTCCGCCTTCCAATAGAATTCCAACATCAAAACCAAATCCACCGCCCAAGATGGAAGCTAAGGAAGGCAAGGAACCACTTATTATTCCATTCATAAAACGATCCATAAAACGGGGATCCGAATACGCAATTTGAATATTTGATTGATTAATTCTAATAGAATCTTTTCCAAACGTTTGAATATCAGTTCCTGTATTAATCATGGACATGTGACCCAATCCCATTAGATATTTGGCTGTTCCGCCAATAGCCGCCCTAAATCCGCCGATATTAATAATATTGAACGATAAACTACTAGAAATTTCTTGATATGCGTTAGCTTGAAAATTCAATGGGTAATTTGTGCCCCCAAGAACATTTTTAATATTTGTAGAATCTGCTAAGCTATTTACCCACTGAGCCATTGCCGGATTTACATCTTTTATGGCCATATTGGCTCGTGTTCGGATTCCGTAACCAAACACTACCCTTCTGCCTAATCTTTTTGCATAGGAAGGACCTCTCCATTCCATATTAATATTCCCCCATGCACTGCTTACGCCATTATCGGCGCTTAAGTATGAAGGATTCCAGGCAACTTTACCTTTGTCATTTTTATATTGATCTGGAACATTTCCAGTGGCAAGCTTGAATAATGGGAATGGCGTTTCAATACTATAATAATTATTATCAACGCTCAAAGCAAAAGTACTTAGGTTTGAATATCTGCGATAGGCCAGTGTAGTTAAATGTGCTGGATTGGTATATGCAGTATGTATTCCTGCAAAATTGCTGTTCTGCAATCCAAATAGACCTTGGGCCGATAACTCCGTTGTGATTGAATAAGGCGATATCAATAAAACCACCGTAACAAATTTGAAAAATCGGAATATTCTCATAGTTAAATTACCTTCAAAGGTAACAGAATATAGTGCTTTTGATAGTAGAGTAGACTATTTCCCCTAATTATTTGTTAGAAAATAGGAGAATAAAAAAAGGCCAACATCGCTGCTGGCCTCTTTTGTAAACAATGGTTATCGTTATAGCATAAAATGCTATAGGGAATTATTGAACAATTAATTTGGTAGACTGAGTGCCATTTGCTGTTTTTACAGCTACCATGTAAATTCCAGCCGTTAAAGTAGCATTTACTGTTACTGTATTTGAACCGTTTGCAAAATTACGAGACTCACCCGCTACGATCACTTTACCATTCAAATCCATAATTTCAACCTTTCCTGAAGTTACACTAGCACTGTTGAACGTTACATGGAAATTGTTTCCAATATTCGCAGGGTTTGGATAAACAGCCAAGTTTTGGATAGGCTGAATTTCGGTAGCCTTTAAATTTTGGGTTGAAATATGAATGTCATAAGGCAAGAAATAACCAGTATTGTAGGCAGTTGTTGGCAAATAAGAACTCCAACCGTTTACTGTAGCTCCAAATAACAATTGAGAATTTGTCCAAAAAGCATTATTCACTCGGAAAGGACTAGTAATTTCCCAGAAATTATTTTCAATGTAGGCCATTCTTACACCGTAAGTATTAACCTTTGTTGTAGTAGGTACATTATTCCAGTTAACAATTGTATCGCCTAATTTAGCTCTTACCATGGGTTTGAATGCCAACGAGAAACAAGTAGTATTGATTCTAACGTCTGTTCCAGCGGAGGTTGACATTGACTTAATTCCCGGCACAACGTAACCAACAGAACCGAACAATCTACCATTGGCTCTATCGAGACTATCTCTATCCTTTGTACCTAATAAGATATAATCAGTTTTAATAGCCGATGTATTTCTCAAAGAACCTTTTTGGTATGTTGAAGTTTTGGGGCTACCATTGATGTGATTCATGTTGTTGAAAGTGAATCCACGGAACTGAATTCCTGTGAAATCAAAATACTCAACTACTACAGTATCAATAACTTCAGTCATAACACCACCAACATCAATAGAATCAAGATTACGAACATAATATTCTGTCCAAGCAATTGTATCTACAGTGTATGGATTAAACTTCGTTAGAACCTCCTGACCTGTACTTTGAAACAAAGAATCCTTAGGATCGAACATTGAACCTACTACGTGAATACCGATACTTGCATAATTACCATCGGTGTATACAAAACCGGCATTTGTATCGGGCATAACCCAACGCACAAACGTTGAATATTCTTGTCCAAGTAGCACCCCTTCTTTGTAAGCATCGGTGTACGTGTACCAAGAACCGTAATCAGTACGACGGTTGGTTTTTTTGTTGAACTTCGACAATTCGGTAGCTTTCAAACCGGGATTCTTCTCCACGGATGGGATTGCAGGAGCAGAAATTTGTGCAAAGGCAGAAATTGTAGCAAACCCAGCAATCAAAAACGTAGTAAACTTCTTCATATAATTTTGATTTATTGCAAATATAGAGATTTTATTAAATAAGCGTATTTGGAAAATTCATGATATTCCGCCATTTTTCTGTTATAAATCTCCCAACAACGGCCTAATAAGTACCTCTTCCATTACACTATCCTGATTAATTGCAAATGCAGTAACACAAACTTTGGCAATAGATTCGGGTTTCATAAATCTATCTGCAGGCAAATCAACACCCGCCCAAGAATCCGTAAGGGTTGCCCCAGGCAACACTGCTGTAACACGAATTCCCTTAGACATTCCTTCCTTTCTCAGTGATTTACTAAATCCCAGCAATGCATGTTTAACTAGCGAATAGGTTCCACCCGCTTCGTATGCGGTTATACTCGCTATACTGCACATATTAAATACATGCGCTCTACTAGACAGGGATAATTTCCCCCATAATGCACGGGTAATTTGATACGCAGAACTCATGTTTACATTCCATAATGTATGGAATTGATCGATAGATTCCTCCATCATCGTGCCAGGCAAGAATAAACCCGCATTATTTACCAAAACATCCAAAGAAATATTTAATGCATGAATTTTATCGATAAAGAGCTGAATACCTTCATCCGTTAATAAATCCGCAGCAATTGAATACACTTTTATGGATGGATACAGCGTTAGCAGCTCGTTACTAACTGCAGTTAATCGCAACGCATCTCTTCCATGCAAGATGATATTAAACCCGTTTCGCGCAAATTCAACGGCGATAGCATTACCTATACCTCTTGAACTACCCGTAATTAAAGCTGTATACATAATTAACTTAGAAGGTATGGAACCTCTAATCTAAATTCAGGAATTCGAACGTTGAATTGTTCTCCATCAATTCGTCTTTCAAAGGTGTAAGAACCGGACATTTTCCCAAAGGGCGATGGAAGCAGGCAACTGCTTGAGTATCGATGACTGTCGCCTGGCTCTAAAATGGGCTGTTCTCCTACTACACCCATCCCCTCAACGATGCGCTGTGTTCCATGGGCATCTATAATAATCCACTTCCTAGACAATAATTGAACAGTGAAATTTCCCTGATTCTCAATTTGTATGTGGTAATGAAAAATATATTGATCCAACGAAGTCACTTTTTCGATGGTGTGAAATTCGGAGATCACACTAACTTGAATATCGTTGGTTATTTCTGCAAACACGAGATTATAACAATTTAAATTTATAATTGTTTAATCGTCGTCTTCGTCACCATCTCTACGTTTATTTGGGGCATCCTCTTCTTCTTCATCGTTGGATTCCTCTTCTTCTTCCATCTCACTATCCTTCGCTGATGGTCGAACCAATGCATCCAAATCTTCCTCGGTTAGTATTTCTTTCGGTCTAGCCGATAACTTCACCAAATATATTTTGTCTTCGGTTTCTAGGCGTACCGATGTAACAATTTCGCCTTTTGAATTTGGAAAACGAATAGTGTGACCTGCAACTCCGGTGGGATAAGTCTCATCAAATAAGTCTAACAATTCGGGCGACAGCTTGCTGTAATCAATTGCAACTTTGGTTTTGTCCATTGGTCTAATATTGTACCTCAAAAAAACAATGAATTTTCCGATGTTTCAATTAGAATTTTCACAATTTATCACAAAATTAACAACCCCTGCTCAAACTAATATACACTTAAAAAATAAGTCATATTAAATCATTGAAAATAAAGGGCTTAAAATTGCATTGGAAACAACGGCGTTGAAAATTCATTAGAAAAAACCATAAAGTAAAGGGTTTAATCATGACTTTTGCACTTAGTGAATACTGAATTCTTATTGGAATTAAGCAATAAAACATCCGCAGTGCTTGATGCCAATCGAACTTTATGGTTACCAGAACATGATATTTTGGTAATTTCAGATTTACATATTGGCAAGGCTCAACATTTTCGTAAACATGGAATTCCTATTCCAATGGAAGCAGCTCTGCGTAATTTAGAATTATTTTCTGCGTCCATTGTAAAACGGAAACCCAAACAGTTAATTCTATTGGGCGACTTATTCCATAGCACCCTGAATAATGAATGGGAATTACTAATAACTGCGATTAACCGTCTTCAGTCGATCCATAATTTCGACATAATTCTTACTGTAGGGAATCACGATATTTTATCGGAAGAAGATTATCAACAATTATCCCTACGCTGCCTACCATGGTATGATGTAGGAGAATTACGTTTTGTGCACGAACCGTCAAACGGTCAAATTCTACCCAATTCAATTACCATTTGCGGGCATTTACACCCAGGGGTAACGATTACGGGGAAAGCAAAGAACCGAATAAAACTACCCTGTTTTGGATTATCCAACTGCTGTTTATACATGCCCTCATTTGGCAATTTAACGGGGGCTATTGGTATGGAATGGCCCAAAGATGCGCGTACTTGGGCGATTCTTAACTCAGAATTTCTACAAGAGATAAAAACGGAAAATAGATTGTAGTTGTTCCAATGTCTTTGCTACAGTATATATAGCAATTATTGGATAGTAATTGAATTTAGACAGCTGTAATTACTACCCGTTCATACTAACCAAGAATTCAGTATTATCCTTGGTGTTTTGCATGTATTTCAGGAATGTATTCATGGCTTCTTCCGAATTCATGTCGGATAAATGATTTCTTAATACCCACATTCGTTGCAACGTTACTTTATCAACAATCAAGTCTTCTCTTCGAGTACTTGAAGCTAAAATATCGATTGCCGGGAAAATACGCTTATTCGATAGTCTTCTATCCAATTGCAATTCCATATTACCAGTACCTTTGAACTCCTCAAAGATTACTTCATCCATTTTGGAACCGGTATCGGTAAGCGCAGTTGCAATTATGGTTAAGGAACCTCCATTTTCTATATTCCTGGCAGCGCCAAAGAAACGCTTAGGCTTATGCAATGCATTGGCATCTACTCCCCCAGAAAGGATTTTGCCGGATGCCGGTTGAACGGTATTAAATGCTCTTGCTAATCGGGTAATTGAATCCAATAATATCACAACATCATGGCCGCACTCTACCAGTCGTTTCGCTTTTTCTAGCACAATATTGGTTAATCGAACATGCTTTTCCGCGGGTTCATCAAAGGTAGATGCCACCACTTCCGCTCGAACACTTCTTGCCATATCGGTTACTTCTTCTGGCCTTTCATCAACCAGTAAAATAATCATATAAACTTCTGGGTGATTTTTAGCAATTGCATTGGCAATCCCTTTCAATAACCAAGTTTTACCCGTCTTGGGTTGGGCCACAATTAACCCTCGTTGACCTTTACCAATGGGGGATACTAAATCAATGATTCTATTGGGGTAGTTTCCGTTATTGTCAACTAAATTTAATTTTTCATTGGGAAACAGCGGCGTTAGATGTTCAAAGGCCACCCGATCTCTAAC
>CANGWH010000014.1 GCA_947457565.1 Flavobacteriales bacterium | reverse complement strand
TGATTCCAAACAAGAATTAATAAAATTAGCACCCATGGAATCACAGGTTTCAAAGCGCGCTTCTAATTGATAATATCCCGGCTCTAAATCACTTTTGTCCTTTAGCGTAATATCTAAAATCCCGCCGCCTCTGGCCACCATGTTTTTGGTTATATCCGCGGCATTTTCAACAAATTTAAACTTATTGGATTCAAAAACTCTAGTCAATGATTCAACCTCACTGCCCTCCCAAATAAAATGAACATGCCCAATTTTAACTGTGCTGATAACTTGGGCATTAAAACCTCCGCGATCCAGCCAAAAATTTGCTGCTTTTGATGCTGCTGCTACCACACTACTTTCTTCAATAGCCATGGGTATCGCAAACATCTCGTTATTAATTAAAAAATTGGGAGCAACGCCAAACGGCATAAAGAAGTTACTTACAGTATTCTCTATAAATTCATCGTGCAACTTCTGAACTTCAAGCTGATTGTGCCAATAGCCAGATAACATTTCATACGACGCCGTTGAATCGTTGGTATAATTTGCCAATAACCATTCAATTTTGGCCGATTTACTCAATTTACTGAAACCTTTAACGGGATTTTTCATGATTATTTTACGGTTAAAAATGCATAAGCCATTTTCAAACCTTCTATTTGATTTTTGACAAAATTGTGCAACTTTTCCTCCCCTAGCAATGCCATCTTCAGAAACGGTGATGCTTGTGCATACACTGCGGGGATAGATAGTTTTCTCAGATGATAATACCCATCCAAAAAATTAGATATTCCACCAGAAACAATAACATGTTTGCAATTAAATCCGTGCGGTTTGTGTTCAATAATTTCATTGATCCACTGCGTCATTTCTGCCGCAGAATGCCCCACAAATTGTAACGGAGCTAACCACTCTTGTTCTAATTCATCCCTTCGTAAATTCTCCAACTTTGAAAAATTAGTACCTCCGAAGGCTCCATAATCCAAGGCTTCTAACGGCAATTCTGCTAATGCTGCCAAGGATGCTGGACCAAATCCCTGTCCTACTTCTTTTACAATTACCGCCGATTTCAATACATCCAATACACGTTTAATGGTTTCTAACGATGTATAATTGAACCTATCCCCTTCGGGTTGGCACCATTCCTGCATCGGATTTACGTGAATAATTAACCCATCGGCCTCTAAATCACCCACCATTCTGTTTAGTAAATCTAATTTACCAACTGCAATTAGTTCTTCGATTTGGGCGATTCCTAAATTTGCAAATAACGGCTGATTTTCGATGTATTTTCTAACTTTAAAATCCTCAGCAAAGGGAGTTCCTTCCAATACTGGCCTGCAAGAACCTAACCCCATACCTAACCCAAATTCCGCAGCCACTTCAGCCAATAATTGATTGATTTTTGCTGCCTTTTCAGCCCCTCCCGTCATGCTACTTATCCAAATGGGTGCCTTCATCGTTCTGCCGGCTAAATCAACAGGCGGCAAATTATCGGAAGGATGGGCGCTCAACAAAGGTTCGTAATAAAAACGAGAATCGCTGTGCAATAATTGCGACTGAAACGCCAACTCAATGTGGTCTAATTTTCGGGAACTGGAATCTTGGTTGCTCAATACAGGTTCAAAGTTACCATAAAATTACAACGATAACTTGGGATTGTTTTTATGTCGATCTTTATCTCGTGCAGTTTTTTTCTCAATATTTTTATTAAATGCCTCCGTTAAATCAACCCCTGTTTGATTAGCCAAACAAATTAATACCCACAACACGTCGGCCATCTCCTCAGACAATGCCTCCGGATTTTCTCCTGGTTTAAACGATTGATCGCCAAATTTTCGACTTATTATTCTCGCCAACTCACCTACTTCTTCGGTTAAAATAGCCAAGTTCGTCAATTCCGAAAAATATCGAACCCCAATGGTTTTTATCCAATCGTCTACCAATTGTTGGGCTTCGGCAATAGATAAAATGCTCGTGGAGGTATCGTTTGAATTATTGGGCAACATAGGACCTATGCGGGTGTTGTAATTTAATCGAATGGGGATGCAAATCCATCGAATTCTGGGAGCACTAAATCTTTTGCACTTAATGTAGGATGATCAATCCCAAATTCGGCTAATTTCCAATCAATATTTAAGGTTTTTGAATCCCATTTGATGCCACCTTCAGACTTCGGATGATAATAATTAGTGCACTTGTACAGAAAGATAGTTTGGTCTTGTAGCGTCACAAATCCATGGGCAAATCCTGGCGGTATATACATCATGTCTTTGTTCTCTGCACTGAGTATACGCGCCACATGCTCTCCATAAGTGGGCGAGTTTTTCCGTATGTCAACAGCTACATCTAAAACAGAACCTGTAATAACCCGAACCAGTTTACCTTGATCATAAGGAGCTTCTTGATAGTGCAATCCGCGCAATATCCCTTTATTGGATAAACTCTGATTGTCTTGAACAAACGATAGATTTACTCCGTGGTTCTCCAATGCGTCTTGTCGATAACTCTCAAAAAAATGCCCTCGGTGATCCTCGAACACCTTAGGTTGAATGAGCAATAAATTAGGCAATAATTCCGTTATTTGCATAACTAAACACAAAACACAACCATAATTTTGTGTTAGACAAGGAATAAATACTTTAATTGCAACCAAATAATTAACATCCCATGCAAAACCGAGAGGAAAAAAACAACAAACCGCTGTTGTACACACTTATTGCCATTTTATTACTAATTGTAGTGGTAATGTTTTTTATGCTACGAAACACCAAAGGTGAATTATCCACCACCGTAGCAGCCAAGACAGAAGTTGAGAACAAGTTAAAAGGAAAAGAAGAGGCTTTAACCCAAGCTAATTTATTAATTGAACAGTACCATCGCGATTCAGTAGCATTAGCAGGTCAGAACAAATCCATGAGCCAAGATTTGATTCGTCGTAAACAAGAAATCGCAAAATTAGTTGCTGAAATCAAATCCAATAAGGCCAGCAGTCAGTCTACTATTTCTGATTTGAACAACAAGCTAACCGAACTTAATGCTAAATTGGTGGAATTGGAATTAAAAAACCAAGAATTAACTCGGGAAAACTCTACACTCAAAAGCAATAACTCAGAGCTCAATAAAGAAGTTCAAACCTTGAGTACTGAAAAGAGTAAACTAAAGAGCCTTGCAAGCAGATTACAAGCTAGTGCGTTGAAAGTTGAAACTTTGAAGAAAAAATGGTTATCCGGCAAAGAAACCGGAACATTACGCGCCAAAGATGTAGAAGCTTTTAGAATCAGTTTTAATATCACCGAAAATAATGTTGCCGATGCAGGTCAAAAAACCATCTATGTGAAAATTACTGGTCCAGAGGGAACTACGTATATAGGTCCGGCCGGTGAAAGCACGTTTGATTTCGAAGGTAAATCGTCGAAATACACATACAAAGTAATCACCACTTTCGAAAACGAAACCAAAGCGGTGGAACCAAGTATTTGGAAACCTAATAATAGTTTAAAAACTGGTAAATACACCATTGAAATCTATTCTGAAGGTTATAAAATGGGATCTTCCGTTCTTGATTTAAAATAACGTTTAGTTCCGAACTTGTAATCTTTTGATTCTCGTTATGGTTGAAATACCAAAAAATAATGAGACTCATAAAATTCTAGTTACAGGTTATTTACCTCATAAAGCATACTATTTCAAGTAGATAAAAAGCCCCGGAAACGGGGCTTTCTTTTTATGTACAATTTCAATTATACCAAATATTTGGTAGAGCGAAGCGCCGATAAATGTTGTTTATTTGAACCATACCTATTATGGCAATTCGCATTTTTTGTATTGAAGATCAACCGATAATAACGGAAGGCTATAAATCGTTTATTGACCAAAGCGAGTTTCTTATGTGGTCAGGAATGAGTAACGGTGGCGAGGACTTAGAATTAAAACTTAAAGAATGTAGGTACGATATAGTAATTTTAGACATTCACTTGGGCGATTTAAATGGATTTGATGTATATCAAAACAAGATAAAACTACTAACTAAAGTTCCCGTTTTGGTGATCAGCGCTACAGGTAAATTAAATAATATTTTAAAAGCACGAAACCTTGGCATTGTAGGTTTTGTAACAAAATTCATTACATCCTTAGAATTTGAACAGGCCATAAAAAAAGCTACTTCTCCACCCAATAGTTTCTTTGTTAGTGCCGATTTAGAGGGTTTACTAAACGATTACGACAACAATAAAATTTCCGTTTTACCCTTAACTCCGCGGGAAATTGAACTCATACCGCATTTAATTTCGGGAAAGTCTAGCGTTGAAATTGCAAAAACATTGAGTACCAGTTATTACACATTAGAAACTCATAAGAAAAATATTTTCAAAAAATTAAATATTCAAACTGTTTTACAATTATTGCATTATGCAAAAGAACACGAATTGGTTTAAAATTACTGCTTTCTTGTTTTTTACTGTTCTACATTCCATTGCTTGGTGCCAGTCTCCCATAATTTTAGAAAATAACTTCAAAGAAAAACCAATACCCATTTCGAAATTTCGATGGTACACATCCACTACTAACGATCCAATTATAGCATTCGAACAACTAAAAAACAAAGGCAAAATACCTAATAGCAGTGCTGTAAACCTTCATATTGGCTATAATCAACCCTCCGCTTGGGTTAATTTCTCAATAGTAAATAAAAAATCTTCTGATCCCATTTTATTAGAAATTGATAATCCAAGTTGGGATATAATTCGTTTGTATGAAATATCACCCGCTGGAATAACATTATTACATGCTACTGGCGATACCTTTCCTTTTAAGAAAAGACCTCTGCTTCATCGTGATTTTTTAATCCCGCTGCAACTAAAAAAAGATTCTACATGTTCGTTTTTATTGCAATTAGACCGACATGGTTCTTACATGAATATTGGCCTTCGATTATGGGAAAAAAATAGCTATATCGAATACAATGATAGCAATTCTTTGTTGCATGGGATGTACTTCGGCAGTGTTATCATTTACATGGTTTTTGCCTTACTGTTATTTATCATGATAAAAGACTTGCAGTATTTATATTATACTGGATGGCTATTAGGATTTGCTAATGTTTTAGCCTCGGGTGCTGGTTTTACTTTTCATTATATCCACCCAGAAAAACCTGGTCTCAATGGGATTTATATGGTGGAATCTGAAGTTTTATCGATCATTATGTTAATCCTATTTACTAAACGATTTTTGGATACCGATAAACATCTTGTTATTCTTAATAAATTACTCAATGCCGCTGTAGGCACCATCATTGGATTAACCGTTATTGGATTAACGTTTATTGATTTCTCGTTGAAATACAGAGGACAAATTGTTATTCTTCTGAATTTCATCTGGATAAGTGCAATCTTTAGTTTATTAATTTATGCAATCGCATCATTTAAAAAACACCCACAAAAATCTGCCATATTTATCGCGGTTTTCATTATATTATTTAGTAGTATCTTATCCTTTATTGGCAATAGTCTAGGGCTCATCCAAATTGAACGTAAATATCTAGTGCTGATCTTATATGGAGGTAGTTCCGCTGAAATATTCTTGTTTACTATTTCCATTGCATTTAATATTCGAGACACCATTGTTGCGCACAATAAAGCCATTATTAAAATCCAAAATTTGCAAGCCGAACTGTTCGATATTGAAAAGAAAACAGTAAGTAGCGAACGAAGCAGAATTTCCTTAGAGCTCCACGATTTTGTGGCCAATAAATTAGCAATTTTATTACAACAAGTTAGAAACAAGAAAGTATGTGATAGTGAAATCACCCAAGATTTAAATGAGATTACACAAGATGTACGATACCTATCCCACGCACTTTCTCCGCTAAATGAAAGCGAAAATTTTGAAGACACCCTAAGAGAATGGGCGTTGCATCTTCAAAACAAATCGGGCATTAAAATACATGTTGATAGTTCTTCTGCACTCGATAAAATCAAAGGGAATTTATTATTGCATATTTTCAGGATAATACAAGAAGCCGTTGGCAATGCTATGAAACATGGAAAAGCGAGTAACGTATTTATTCAATTTTCTGAATTAGACGAACATTTTTTTATTGGAATAGAAGATGATGGCATCGGTTTCCAACCCGAAAACAGTACATCCGGATTGGGATTAAAACACATGAATGTTAGAGCGAAATTCATCAACGCTCAATTAATGGTAAATTCAACCCCAAATAAAGGCACCTACATTCAATTAGTCATTAAATTCCCCGATAACCCATGAATACACAAAAAGCTCTTTTAAAAACGATCATTTGCGATGACCATCCCTTAGTACTTGAAGGGCTTTCTGCTATTCTTTTACCAATCAAAGGATTTGAAATTCAAACTATTGTTCAAAATGGAGCGGATTTACTCCAAGCTATTCAACTCCATCATCCCGATGTGATTTTAATCGATGCCCATTTAAAAAATGAAATTGGATTTGATTTAATCCCCAAAATAAAAGAACAAACACCCACTAACTACAACCCAAATATATTTATCATCACATCGTATATGGATGATTATATGGTTTCGAAAGCATTGCATTCGGGAGCCACGGGTTGTATTTCAAAATCGATTACTGGAGAAGAATTTATTCAAGCTATTAAATTCCCAAAATTAAATTCCTCCTTAACAATTCCCTCAAACATCCAAACTGAAATTAAACGTTCTGGAATAGCCTTACTAACACAACGAGAGAAGGACATCATTCAATTAATTACTCAAGGTCATAGCTCTAAAAAAATCGCTGAGTGTTTAAATATCTCTACGTTCACGGTTGAGACCCATAAGAAGAATATATATCGAAAATTAAAATTTAATAGTGCCACTGAACTGTTAGCGTGGTACTTCGCAAACAAAGATTTTCTACCGTTAAACGCCAACGATAATTTTGATTCGTACAATTAAAAATATCGCCATTGCGTTCGGTGCATTGTTGGGTTTTGCTCCTGTATACAGTGGAACCCTAGATTATCATAAAAATGAGCTCCAATTAATTAGTTCAGCCCATTTTAATAATAAGCAATCGCCCGAAAATATTTTATCGGACCTCAGAACTTCAACTACCCAATTTAATGGAATTATTGATGGTGAAGTTTGGATTTATGCTGCTACCCATATTTCAGCATCTGCCAACTATACGCTGGAAATACCCAATTCCAATATTGATACTATTGAAATATTTCAAGTTGACAAAAACAATAAAGTAAAAAGAATCTTATTTGGCGGAGATCATGTTCCCGTTTCCAAACAAATTGGCGGCCTACAAAGTCCGTTTCTTCATCTTTTTTTGGATACTGGATTTCATTATTTTTTAATAAAATATATTCAAAAAGGCAGGTACCAACATCGATTGATCTATCTCAATCCTATTACAAAGTTCCAGCATAAAAAAGGTAGACAATTGCTTGTGAATGGCATTTTTGCCGGCTTTTGTTTTTTTCTTCTTCTTCTCTCGTTGGTTCTTGGATTTTATTTGAAGCAAAATATCTTTTATTATTACGCATTGTGGACGGCACTTCAAATCCTATATTTTTCAATTAGTTTAGGTTATTTTAGATACTGGTTTTACCCTGAAAACGCACTAATTAACAGTACCTTAAGAGCGTTCACATCGGCTATCATTCCATTGATATTCGCATTGTTAACCATCGAATTTTTGGATGAGAACAAATCTTCAAAAAACATAAAAAAACTGCTTTATACGCTAATTTCCATTTGCATAGGTCTATTTATTTTTGAACGCACATTCACGGATTATTTTTGGGAAAATGTAACCCCATGGATACTTATTACATCCATAATTAGTATTGCTGGTATAATCACAGCGGCTGTTGTTATCATTATTTATGCGTTAAAATCTTGGCAAAAACCCCTTATAATTGCAATCTGCTTTGCTTTACAATTATTTTTAACTTCATTACTCATATGGTTTGAATCTGGGCCTTCTGTAATCGATTTCTTAGAATTGTATACATACACGGGTTTTCTACCCATATTAGAACTTATTTCATTTGGTATTTTGATCGGCTGGCGCATGAATGAAACCATAGCTAGTAATAATAAATTATTAAAAGAAAACTTATTATTACAAACAAAATCTCAAGTAATTCATGCTAATTCTGTAGAAGAGGAAAGAAAAAGAATAGCCATGGACCTGCACGATACATCGTTAAATCGAATTTCAATTTTATCGATGTTACTTACTTCCAATAGTATTGAATCCGTAAAAGCAGGAAAAGAAATTGCTTCCATCGGCGAGGAAATTAGAGCTACCGCTTATTCTCTGTATTCTCCTTGGCTCGATGCGTTAGGGTTTAAAGAAGTTATCCAACGTGAAATCAATCATGTTGTACAAACAACACACCTAGAAATCCATTATAAGTTTTACGATTGGGGAACAGAACCTTCAGAGATTCAAAAACGACATATAGTTCGAATAATCCAAGAATTTATCCAAAACACACTAAAACATAGTTTTGCTAAACGCATCGATTTGCATTTATTTGAACGTGAAAATTTATATCTTATTGAGATGGAAGATAATGGGGTGGGATATAAAACGGAATCAATTCAAACAGGGTTAGGCATTTTATCGGTGGAATCACGGGTTCAGCTATTGCAGGGTAGAATCGCTATTTCTTCGAATCCAGGGAATGGGGTAAATTGGTTAATCGAAATTCCAATTACCCCCATCTTATAAACTACTTTATTTCTGCTCAGGTTTTGGGGGAGTAATACCTCCAGACCCGGTTGTTGATGTTTCCAATTCTTTTAATTTTAACTTTGCCTCGTTTACTAATTCCGGCATTTCAAAATTTTCTATTACACCGTTCCAGGTTGCTTTTGCATTTAATAAATCTCCTTCTTTTTTAAAGGCATCGCCCAATAAAATCAAGGCCTTCCCTACCCACAAATCATACCCATTAAATTCATCCAATATCGCATAACATGAATTTTTACAGGCCTCCAAGCTATCGGTTGTAAACAATAATTCTGCTTCTAAATATTTTGCTTCGGCAGCAAATCGATTATTATCCTTGCTATAAATTGTTTTTAATTGTACTAAAGAAGAGTCTGTTTTCCCCGCTTGTATATTGGATTTAACCAAAATCAACTGTGATTCGGTGCGCATTTCCGCGGGAGTTGTAGGATCTAACATTACCTTAGAAGCTATCAATACGAGCTTGTCTTGTTGCTTGCCCTTTACGTAACAGTACATCATGGATTTCCAGCAGTTATGACGCATGTCCTTACTCTTAGTTAATGCCTCCAAAACTTCCACATACGGCAATATCTGGTCGCACGAGGCATCTTTACCACTCAGTCGTAAAACGGCCAAAGCTGCATCTTCTTTCATATCGCCGCTATTGGCCAACGCCACAATCCCATAATATTTAATAGCGTCATTGGTTTGCTTTAATTCTTCGCAGACTTGAGCCTTATAATAGTTTGCGGGTATAAAAAAGACCCCTTTGGGATAATTTTGTAAATACACGTCAAATGCTCCATTAGCAAGCTTATAATCGTCCTTTTCATAGGCGCTATAAGCCGCTTCGTAGTATAAACTGTCTTGCGCATTATCGGTTATACCTCCCCGGGGTTTTGCCCACTTAACATAATCGCTAGCTCTACCAATTTCACTATAAATTCTGCGAACCATATCATTGGCAACTTGAGCCTCTGTAGTACCTACAAAGCGATCATATAATTGCGTATACATTTCGATGGATTGATCGTATTTCTTCTCGTTGTAATACAATCGGCCCATGGCAGAATAGGCTTTGGTAGCCTTAGGACTGTTGGGAAAATTGGTTAATATACCGTTGTAGTATGTGATTGCTTCCGCATTCCTACCAATAATCATTAATACCGAAGCACATTCGTCGTAGGCATCTAAGATAAATCGTGAATTGGGGTAATCACTAATCAATCGTTTCATTGCGGCTATCTTGTCTTCTGATTTCTCTAATAGACCATAAATTAATCCGCTTTGATACAACGCATAATCCGCATCTGCCCCCTTTTTCCCTGAAACATACGCATACGATTTAACCGCTTCGTTTAGCTGTTTAGTCATAAAATTACAATCGCCATTTCTTAAGAAGGCATCGTGCACCAACCGTTCTTCGTATCTGCCATTATTGGCTGCTTGGCCGGTAAATTTATTGAAATAAATGGAGGCATCTCCGTAGGATTTCTTATTAAACTGGATGTAACCCAACCCATAATATGCATAGGGCAATTCTTCTGTTTTCGAGGATCCGGGAGCATCAATAAATTGTTGATACTTGCGCTCCGCATCGGCCACCATGGATAATTGCATTAATGCCTCTGCTTCCCAAAAGATTGCTTCGGCCGATAATTCTGGCTTAATTCGTTTTGTTTGGCATTTACGGAACAAGTCAATGGCACCATTATAATTCCTATTTTTATATAATTCCATCCCACGAGCCAAGGTAACCTTTTGATAAACTTCTTCCGTTTGAGCGTCCAATTCATCCAACCCGTCCAATAATGCCACTGCTTCGCGGTAACTATCGGTATTTATCAACATGCGTGCTTTTAACTTGGTAGCTTCTTTTGCATTTGTGGATTTAGGAAAGAGTTTAACAAATTTATCCAGCAATGCTATGGCATTCCCTTCGCCATTACTTATGGCAATTTTCGCTTGATTAAACAACGCCAATTCTGCTATTTCCATGTTGTATCCAGACCGAAAAGCTTCGGCATACGCATTCATCGCTTCCCGATTATTTTTCAACCTAAATTGAGCATTCCCCAATTGAAAGCTTGCAATTTGCGCAATCGAATCATTGGTTGCAGCTACCGATTTCAACCAAGGTAAACAGCCCGTAAAATCGCCTGTTTTATACAATGAGTATCCTATTTCATACTGCTCAGAAAGCTGCAATGTATCCGGCGTAAGGTTGGCCAATCGAAATGCTTCCGCTGCTTTTTCGTAATTCGTTTTTTGGTAATAACACTTACCCCGCAACCATTCTACTTGATTCTTGGGAACTTTTTTATTGGTCTTTTCTAATTCGGCGATAGCATAATCATAATTACCCTGTTTGTAATACACCTGGGCCAAGTAAAATCGAACATTGTCAAATCCTTGATCTTTAATACGTTCAAACGATTTTACCGCAGCTTCCATATCGCCCATCATCAACGCAGAATAGCCATGGTAATAGCATGCGGAATTCCTGTATTCTCCGGGAGTATTAGCAACGCTTTCCAAGGTCTGCATGGCTTCCTTGTAGCGTTTAAGTATCACCTCACAACTTCCTTTGCGATAGCTAAACTGATTACGTTGGGATGCATCCAATGATTTAAGCTCTACATTTCGATAATAGCGGAGCGCTAACGAATGCTTGGATTTTTTATAGTAAAAATCGCCCATAGCCAAGTTCGCCTCATCGGCACGCAGCGAGCCAGGGTGATTTTCTAAAAAGTCCTGCACCACAAGCACCCCATCGGAATGCATCGCCATCAACTTGCTCATGCTGTAGAAGTAACTAGCCTCTTCAACGTTCATCGACCCTTTACCAACAGCATCTAAATAGGACTTAAACTGTACGGCGGCGGCATTAAACCTGCCCTCTCGATACAATTCTGACCCACGCTGAAAATAAACATCGGGAAAGCTGTTAATCGGCCCATCCTGAGCTGAAACAGAAGACACAAGCGCTGCCAAAAAGGCACAAATCACCAATCTCATACTTCAAAGGTAAACGGAATGGCGACCGGAATATTGTAGGCTTATACACCGCTATTGCCGGTGTACGATGAATTGTGCAGTACTACTATTTACTTAGGCTTTTAACACCTGTTCCACCAAGGAAGCGGCTTCAGCCAAAGCAATTGCAGAATAAACTTTCAGACCACTTTCATCAATGATACGTTTAGCTTCTTCGGCATTGGTCCCTTGCAAACGGACGATAATTGGAATTTTTACATCCCCAATTTTTTTGTACGCTTCAACTACACCGTTAGCAACACGATCGCATCGAACAATACCACCAAAGATATTAATCAAAATTGCCTTAACGTTTGGATCACTCATAATAATTCGGAAACCTGCTTCCACTGTTTCCGCATTGGCAGTTCCCCCAACATCTAAAAAGTTGGCAGGCTCTCCGCCACTCAATTTAATGATATCCATAGTGGCCATCGCTAACCCCGCACCGTTTACCATACAACCCACATTGCCATCTAATTTAACATAATTCAAATTGTATTTACCCGCCTCTACTTCGGTTGGATCTTCTTCCGCTAAGTCGCGCAATTCTAAGAAATCTTTATGACGATACAAGGCATTATCATCCAAATTCACTTTCGCATCAACGGCGATAATTCTATCATCTGAAGTTTTTAACACAGGGTTAATTTCAAACATCGCACTATCGGTCTCTTCGTAGGCGCGGTATAAAGCCGATACAAATGCAACCATTTCTTTGAAGGCTTTTCCTTCTAGCCCTAAATTGAACGCTATTTTACGTGCTTGGAATGGTTGTAAACCTGTAGTTGGACTTACCCATTCTCTGTGGATTTTTTCAGGATGTGTTTCCGCAACCTCTTCGATATCCATTCCGCCCTCGGTAGTGTAAATAATTACATTTTGCTTTTTAGTACGGTCTAACAACACACTCATGTAATACTCTTTTGGCTCCGAAGCTCCGGGATAAAATACGTCTTGTGCCACCAATACTTTGTTCACCAATTTACCAGCTGCTCCCGTTTGGATAGTAACCAAGGTTCCTCCTAGCATATTTTTAGCAATTTCGCCAGCCATTTCAGGATTCTTCGCTACCTGAACACCGCGTTGCTCAGTACCTTGAATTTTACCTTTACCTCTACCTCCAGCGTGGATTTGTGCTTTAACTACACACCAATCGCTTTGGAATTCTTCCTTAACTTTTTGTGCTGCCTCGATGGCTTGTTCTTGGGTTTCAGCTACAAATCCTCCTTGAACGGCAACGCCATATTTCTTTAGGATTTCTTTGGCTTGGTACTCGTGAATATTCATGATGTTATTGGATACAAATGCTAATTGCGGTGCGAAAATAACTAACTTTGAGGCAATTTCAGCGTTTATTAAATGATTTCATCATGGTTTTCTGCGATAATGTAAAGAAACGATATGGCTCAATTGAAGTGCTTAAAGGGGTAAGCCTCGCCGTAAAACCCGGCGAAATTGCTGCAATTATTGGGGCTAGTGGCGCTGGGAAAAGTACGTTATTACAAATTTTAGGGACCTTAGACAAGCCTGATTCAGGGACAGTAAGAATTAACAACACGGATGTCTTTTCTTTGAGCAAAAAAGAACTTTCTGCTTTTAGAAATAAACAGATTGGATTTGTTTTCCAGTCCCATCAATTATTACCCGAATTTAGTGCCCTAGAAAATGCCATCTTACCCGGCCTAATTGCTGGAATACCTAAAAAAACTGCAGAAAATCGCGGGCTTGAACTCTTAGATTATATGGGATTGGCCGATAGAATCAATCACCCTCCCAATAAATTATCCGGAGGCGAACAACAAAGAGTAGCCATTGCAAGAGCCTTGTTCCATAATCCCAAGGTTGTCTTTGCCGATGAGCCAACTGGAAATCTAGACTCACACAATGCTCATCAAGTGCAATTGCTGTTTGAACAACTCCGCAAAGACCTAAATCAAACCTTTATTCTTGTAACTCATAATCAGGCATTAGCCAATATGGCAGACCATGTTTACACCATAAAAGATGGACAAGTATAATTGCCGAAATAACTTAAAAATTCAACTGCTTTATTAAACAAAACCGCTCCCTGTTTCCAAGAAGCGGCTAATTCTAATTTTAAAGTGTTAGAAACTTATTCCAATAGGCTCCAATCCATTGGAACCTCACAAAGATTATCGCTGCGAATCAAAGGGCATTACGGACATTAATCCACGGTCTAGTTCGCATTAGTAATAAATGCAACTAACTCTGATTCAATTAGAATTTAAGCAACTTATATCTACTAAAATTACAAAAAATTATTGCCATTTGTGATTTTTGCAAAAGATTTTTTTTAGCTTTACGGAAAATCGCAAAATGTCAAAGCAAGTTCAAAACCATTTTATTGAGCTGTTAAAACGGACAGCCCCAGCGCATATTAATCTAGCGGAAGAATTAAGTGAGCTGCTAAAAGTTAGCCTAGACAGCATTTACAGAAGATTACGAGGCGAAACAGACTTAACCCTAGCCGAAACTTATGCCATATGCATCCATTATAACATCCCGTTAGAAGCACTGGCGGAGATAAATTCGGATATGGTAGCGTTTAGAATCAATAAATTAACGCCCGATCCAGAGAGTTTCTCCAATTACTTACGCGTGTTGTCCGGTGATTTATTATGGATGATGAAGTTCCCCAACCACAAGTTGATCTACGCTGCCGAGGACTTACCCGTGTTTTATCATTTCTTTTTTGCCAAATTAGCCCGTTTCAAAATGGTCTATTGGAACAAAAGCTTGTTAAACTCTGTAGCCCTACAAGGCAGAAAAGTTGAAGAAACTCAACTTCCCGATGCATGGATGGAGGCCGTCCCTAAAGTTCGAGAAATGTTTATGAGCATTCCAACTACAGAAATATGGAACGAAGACACACTAAAAAGTACATTGCAGCAAATTCGTTTTTATTGGGAAGCCGGTTTCTTCCAAGAAAAAGAAACGGTATTAGAAATTCTAGCCGATTGCGACGGGATATTAAAAATGGCGGCTAAACAGGCAGAAGAAGGCAAAAAATACAACCCCGTAAACAATCAATTCATGGATACGCCTTACGACTTATATGCAAGCGACTTGATGATTGGGAACAACACCGTTTTTCTTCGTTCCGATAGCCACCAGGCCAGTTATATTAGCTACAATACATTCAACTTTGCCCGAAGTAATAATCGTTTTTTTAATGAAACTACCGAATCTTGGTTGAATATTATAATGTCGAAAAGTACCCTCCTAAGCAAAGTAGCAGAAAAACAACGTAATCAATTCTTTAAGTCGATTCACCAAACAGTCCAAGCCTTTCGCGAGGAAGTTACCAATTCTTAAGCCCCCCTGCTCGTTAGAGGTTATTTAGAAACTAGTGGAAGTTGCCGTTGAAATACTAAAAAAACATTGGGGCTACTCCGATTTTAGGCCCGATCAGAAACCGGTAATTGAACAGATATTACAAGGTAAATCTACCTTAGCATTGTTGCCCACTGGGGGGGGTAAAAGTATCTGCTTCCAAGTTCCTGCCTTAGTATTGGGCGGACTAACTTTAGTAATATCGCCTTTAATTGCACTGATGAAAGACCAAGTAGAAGGTCTTAAAAAAAGAGGGATTCAAGCAGCTGCCATTCATTCTGGCTACAACAGCCAAGAGGTTAAACAAATGATGGAAAATGCGTTACAAGGCCATTATCAATTAATTTATATTTCTCCAGAACGATTAGAAACCACAAATTTCCGCGAATATCTACCCAATCTACCAATCAAACTTCTAGTAGTGGATGAAGCGCATTGTATTTCGATGTGGGGACAAGATTTTAGGCCGTCTTATCGACAGATAAAGGACGTTAAACCCTTGATTCCCAATGCAATTATAGCTGCTTTTACGGCCAGTGCTCCGCAGTGGATACAAGACGATATCATTCACCAACTTGAATTAAAAAAACCCTTTGTTTTCAGGGGTGAATTCCATCGCCCCAATTTGAACTTTTATGCTGTAAATACAGAAAATAAAAGTGGTTATCTCCTGCGATTACTACAAAGAACGAAAGGTTGCTCGTTGATCTTTTCTTCTTCTAGAAAAGAAACCGAAGAAAATGCGAGATTTCTACATTCACACGGAATAGGCGCAACCTATTATCATGCGGGGTTATCATCCGAAGAACGATCCAAACGACAAAGCCTATGGATGCAAGGCAAATTTCCCGTGATGTGTTGCACCAATGCCTTCGGGATGGGTGTAGATAAACCGGATGTTCGATTGGTACTACATACTCGACCGCCGAAAAATCCCGAAGACTATTACCAAGAAGCAGGCAGGGCAGGTAGAGATGGGGGTGAGAGTTATTGTGTTTTACTGCATCAAGCCTCAGACTGGGTTGAAATCGAACAGCAATTGAAAGAACAACATCCCAGTAAAATAGAATTGGAACGAATCTACCATGCCACTGCTAATACCCTACAATTAAGTCCAGGCCAAGGCCAGTTAGATGCTATCCCCTTTTCACCGGCAACGATTGCCACTAAATACAATATTTCGCTTCGAAATGTTAGTATCGGGTTAAAAGCACTAGAGGTTTGTTCGCAAATCCAACTATTAGAATCAGGGTTCATGCCGTCTAGAATTCAGTTTATTGCACCCTACCAGGAAGTATACGAAGTTAGAATTCAACATACTGTTCTTTCCAATACCGTAGACATTCTACTTAGACAACACGGTGGCATTTTTGAATTTCCAACGGTAATTAACGAAATTGCTATGGCCAAGCGGTTGCGATTGCCAGAAATTGAAGTTCGCAGACAGTTAGCTCATATGCAGCAATTGAGACTTATCAATTATTGGCCCCAAACAGACTTGCCGAAAATACTATTTAAAGGAGGACGATCTATGTACCCGAGCATTAATGACGCTCCATTAAAGCAATTGTTTGACTTGCGTGTACAATCGCTACAACGATTAAAGGAATATGCCACGTTTGAAAACTGCCGATCTGTATTTTGGCAGCAATATTTTTCGGGACAAAACACCTATTCCGGTTGTGGCAAGTGCGATGTTTGTAAAAGAAAGAATCGAAATAATAAAGATCTTTACAACGAACAATGGATTGTGCAACAGATTATAGCAAAGCCAATAACCTTGGAAAATTTACTGCTTCGAATACCAACCGAATTACAAAATAATTGTACGAATATTGTTCGAAACCTACTCGATGAAGGCACAATCGCTCAAGAAAATAACGTACTAATACCAACCTACCCCTCGAAAAATCCATGAACAAGCAACCCAAAATAATATTTACGGTTACCAACGACTTGGTTCATGATCAGCGAATGATACGCATTTGCACTACCCTAACAGAGGCCGGGTATTTGGTTCAACTTGTTGGCAGGCAATTAAGGAATTCCAAAAAAATAGTTAATCAGCCCTTTTTACAAAAACGGTTAACGCTAATTTTCGAATCAGGAAAACTGTTTTACATTGAATATAATTTCAGACTATTCCTATATTTATTATTGCAGCGGTTCGACGCTATTTGCAGCATTGATTTAGATACTGCAGTTCCAGGAGTTATAATAAGCAGATTGCGGGGCAAGACCCATTTTTTTGATGCTCACGAATTATTTCCACATGTTCCAGAGGTTGCACGAAGACCGCATATACAAAAGATTTGGCAAACAGTGGAAAAATGGGTTTTTAGCAAAACGCATGTTGCATACACCGTTGGGAATGCCCTTGCAAAATACTTTCAACAACAATACAACCGCCCGGTATATGTAATCCGCAACATGCCCTTGCCCCGCACATCAAAGCCTGATTTTTGGCCAGTACAACTTCCGATAGCATTAAAAACTCAACCGTTTTTATTGTATCAAGGCGCGCTAAATGAAGGCAGAGGTTTAGAAATCCTTATTAATGCGTTGCCATCCTTGTCGATCCCTCTTGTGTTAGTAGGCCATGGAGATATCGCCGATAAACTCAAACAACAATGCCTTGATTTAAACTTAAAAAACGTCTACTTCACCGGTTATATTCTCCCGCAACAATTACCCGCAATTGCCCAGTATGCATGGCTTGGCATAAATGTATCTGAAAATGCTGGCTTAAGTTATTTTTTATCGCTAAACAATAAATTTTTCGATTATGCACAGGATCAGCTACCTTCACTAATTAACCCATTCCCTGAGTATTTACATTTATTGCAAGAATTTCAAACTGGCATTACTTGCGAAGCAGAAACAAATCAGATAATCCAAGCAATTCAAACGCTGCAAGAAAACAGCATTCTCTACCAACAACTTAAACAAAACTGCATTAAAGCAGGCGCAATTTGGCATTGGAACGCTGAAAAGCAGCACTTAATTAACCTCTATCAATCGTACCTTCCCGTGATATAATTCTATATTTTCGCAAACTTCAACAATTAAAATTTTGAGCCAATTTTTGCATTTAATCGCCTTTGATTTACCCTACCCCCCTGATTATGGAGGAGCCACCGATATTTATCATAAAATCAGAAGTTTACATGCCTTAGGTGTTAAGGTAATTCTGCATGTATTTCTTTACAAAGGCAAAAAACCAGCCCCAGAACTTAATCAAATTACGGTTGAAACCCATTATTATTTTCGTCGGAGATTGGTAAATCCATTTTGGGGTAAAGAACCGTATGTGGTTATTACTCGACAGAGTAAAGCTTTATTGCATCGATTAATGCAAGACAATCACCCCATTCTCTTTGAAGGATTGCATACAACCGCCTATTTGAATCATCCAAAATTGCAACACCGGATTAAATTAGTTCGCGCTCACAATATCGAACACAACTATTACAAAGCGCTTGGAGACGCAGAATTACGCAGTTGGAAAAAGTCGTTTTTCTATCTAGAGGCAAAACGATTAGAACGATATGAATCGATTCTCTCTGCCGCTTCGGCAATTTTATCTATATCCCCAATGGAGCACGCCTATTTTCAAAGAACCTATGGTAAAACCACCTATGTACCCGCATTTCATAGCAATGCAGAAGTAGTATCGCTTAAAGGCAATGGAAATTATGTTTTGTACCATGGCAATTTAGGAATACCAGAAAATGATCGTGCGGCACGCTTCTTAGCCACCGAGGTATTTCCAATGTTATCAATGCCATGCATTATAGCAGGTAGCCACCCTTCTCTGTCCCTTCAAAAAGCAATGTCGGCGCTATCCCATGGAAGTTTAAGAGCCAATTTATCGGCCGATGAAATATTTAATTTGGTACAAAATGCACAAGTAAATGTGCTTGTAACGTTTCAATCTACGGGAATTAAATTAAAACTATTAAACGCACTATACCGTGGCAGACACATTGTAACTAATGGGCCGATGGTAGAGGAAACGGGGTTAGATACTCTTTGCCGAATCAGTGACCATCCTACAGAAATTGCAGAATTGATACAACAACAATTTGACATTCCATTTACCGAAGATGATATAACTAAACGGTGGACTGTTTTGGATCAACAATTTAACAACGAATCCAGTGCAGCTAAAATTTTAAACTTGTTACAGCAACCAATCAACAGTTAGCATGTCAACATGGTTCAACAACACTCAACTGCATTAAAGTTGATGGAAATACCCCAATCCAAAAACCCAGCTATTTTGCCATGCACTGGCTCCTGGCTTCACTAAATCTTTATCGAAAATTGCAATTAATGTGTAATTTACATTTATGTATTTACTCAATTTGGCAACGAAGTTAAAATCAATTCTACTGTCCAATACAGCCTCGTCGGCATAATATGGGGCAAACCCTAAGTAGTTAAATTTCATTTTATACATGTTGGAGGGCCCAAATTCCTTTACCAAACCCAGCTGAGTCTGAACCCCTAACTGGTTATTGATGAAAGACCCTTTGGCAACACGAGCAATGACTTCTTCATTCCTTATAGTATACAAATCTTGATTAAGTACATAGGTTTGTTTAAGGGTAAAATAACCCATACGAACAAAAAAACGCGTGCTTGGTTTAAATTCTAAACCCACCGCTAATTGCGATACGCCTTGGCTTAAAAACGAAGAATTTAGCAACCCCTCTTCCCTTCCCTGGGAATTTCTCACATACTTATACCCGTTGAGTAATTGGGTTTGAAAATTTAAACCACCGTAGGCAGAAAGCTGGTTGTTTTGTGGGAATACATGACCAAACTTACTATCTAAAAAGATGTTATCTAAGTTCTTTTTTGTGATATAATATCGAATCTGATTATTATCAATCTGTCTAGAGCGTATTCCACCCACGTTAATTTTAAATACATTATCAAAACTTGTATGTGTTCTTTTTATTTGGGCGAATGCCGAAAGGAAACCATTACCGTTGTAATTATTTGATGCCCCGGAGCTCCAATTGGGTGAAGCTTGAGCAACCGAGAAGTTAGCTCCAAAATCAGCTCCGTACGTGAGGATTCGCCGAGCGTTGGAATCTCTGTGATACGGACTTTTTCCTGGATTTGAGGATAAGGAATAGGACGAAAAAAGAGGAGCCTTTGCAATTAAAGGACTAGAAGAAACACCTAACCAATACATGCAACAACATACACAACAGGCTATCTTACCCATTATGATTCTATATGTTGAATACAGTGGTGACATCAACCCAATATTTCTGCAAATATCTGTTGAAAATACTAGTTAAATTGAGGCAGTATTATTGGTGTATAGTACACCATACAACCCTAACAATAAATGGCAAGTGAATTAAACTGCAGCTGATTTATTGGAAGCTCTTTTACGCTCGTTTTCGTCCAATAAAATCTTACGTAATCGAATATTCACGGGTGTTACCTCTACGTATTCGTCTTCCTGTATGTATTCCATGGCTTCTTCCAAGGTAAATTCACGCGGAGGCGCAAGCATTGAGTTATCGTCTTTACCCGCAGCACGGAAGTTTGTTAACTGTTTAGCCGTGCATAAATTAACTACCAAATCTCCGGGCTTAATATGCTCACCAATAATTTGGCCTGTATATACCTCAGCGCCTGGATGAATAAAGAACCCACCTCTATCTTGCAACTTATCCATGGAATATCCAGTGGCTGATCCCTTATCTTTAGATATCAACACCCCATTAATACGCGTTGGCATGGTTCCTTTCCAAGGCTCATAATCTTTAAAACGATGAGCCAAGATTGCTTCCCCTTGAGTAGCCGTTAAAAGATTATTTCGTAATCCGATCAAACCACGAGATGGTACTTCAAATTCTAATCGTACCATATCGCCCTTTGGCATCATCGAAAGCATTTCTCCTTTTCTCTGACTTACCTGTTCAATTACCTTACCGCTATGGTGTTCGGGAACATCTACCGTTAATACTTCTACTGGTTCACATTTTTTACCGTCTATCTCTTTCAGAATTACGCGTGGCTGACCTACTTGCAATTCATACCCCTCTCTACGCATGGTTTCAACCAATACACCCAAGTGCATAACGCCTCTACCGTAAACCAAAAACTGATCGGCACTACCGGTTTCTTCAACACGCAAGGCTAGATTCTTTTCCATCTCTTTCATCAAGCGCTCACGCACCTTCTGAGATGTAACAAATTTACCTTCTTTACCAAAAAAAGGCGAGTTATTGATTGCAAACAACATGCTCATTGTTGGCTCATCAATCTTCAACGCTGGTAAAGCTTCTGGATTTTCAATATCAGAAACAGTATCCCCGATTTCAAAATTATCCAATCCAGTTACCGCGCAAATATCGCCGGCGTAGACTTCAGTCACTTTTATTTTACCTAAGCCACTAAAGACATACAGTTCCTTAATTTTATGCTTCTCCACCTTACCATCTCGCTTAACCAAACTCACTTGCATGTTTTCACGAATATTGCCTCGCTTTAATCTTCCAATAGCTATACGACCTGTGTACGAAGAATAATCCAAACTGGTTACCTGCATTTGAACAGTTCCTTCTTCAATTACAGGCGAAGGAATTACATCCACAATGGTATCCATTAAGAAGGTAATATCTTCGGTGGGTTTATTCCACTCAGGGCCAAACCAACCTTGCTTACCTGAACCGTAAACAGTAGTAAAATCAAGTTGCTCCTCGTTGGCACCTAAGTTGAAAAACAAATCAAAAATTTCGTCATGGGTTTTATCCGGATCGCAATTAGGCTTATCTACTTTATTAATAACTACAATCGGCTTTTTACCCAACGACAATGCCTTCTGTAAAACAAAACGCGTTTGAGGCATAGGCCCTTCAAATGCATCCACCAAAAGGATAACACCGTCTGCCATATTCAACACACGCTCCACCTCTCCACCAAAATCTGCGTGACCTGGAGTATCAATAATATTAATTTTCACACCTTTCCACTGAACACTTACGTTCTTCGCCAAAATGGTAATTCCGCGCTCGCGTTCTAAGTCGTTACTGTCCAGGATAAGTTCTCCCATTTCCTGGTTTTCACGAAATAATCGGGATTGATAGAGCATTTTGTCTACCAAGGTTGTTTTTCCGTGGTCAACGTGAGCGATGATGGCAATGTTTCTTAGTGCTAATGACATGTTGAGGCTAAAAAGTCCGCGAATTTCGCGATAAAATCCCATATTTCCCCTACATATATGTTAATTCGATGTAAATAATATTGTTCTATAAAACAAAAAGGCTGCACTTGGCAGCCTTTTTATTACACAGTTAAATTAAGATTAACGAATAACCAAAAACTTATTTCCCGAAGAAATACCATTTATAGACACGGTATATATCCCAGGCGAAAGGTTATTTGTACTTATTGAAATAGACTCGTTAGTTTCAAAATCGTTGCCTTGGATTTTTATATTTTTCACAATTTTGCCGTGAACATCCACGATTTGAATTTCCAAATTTTTACCATAATCCATTCCATGTATGCCCAGCAACAAATCATTACCGTCTTTTATTGGATTGGGACTTATTGACAATTGAATAGCTTCTATTTCAGCCACTGCCGCGGGTCTTAACGTAACAGCATCGGTTAATCTACTGAGAACCCTATTGCATGCAAACCAAACATCTTTACCCTGGCTCAACGTCTGATACGTAAAATTATCAGCCAACGGTTTACTGGGGGACACATACAAAATATCGCCAGTAGGCAGCTTATGAACAACCCCTAAATCCGTAGAAATCCATGGATCATTATTAATATCAAAGCTTACATCCACAATATATTCAGCCTTATTGGGCAAACTGCTAGAAGAAACAGTAGTCCATGTCGCACCATCAAACACCGCATACCCACCGTACGTTCCTACCCACAAATTCCCATTCTTATCGGCCGATAAAGAAGTAATGTAATCCGAAGCCCAACCCGTAGATGACTGGGTGATTTTCGACCAGTTTGTTCCGTCAAACGACACCAATCCTCCACCCCAGGTGCCGGCCCAAACTTTGTCGTTTTTATCAACAAAAACCGTAGAAACTTGATCCACAATCAATCTACCTGACGCTTTATTATAATTAACAACCGTCATTCCATCGAACTTCACCAACCCGCTATCGGTAGCCAACCAAACAATATCCTTGGTATCAATATCCATATCGTAAATATAATCCGAAGGCAAGCCCGCGGTAGCAATATCATAGTTTATCCAAGAATTGGCAGTTTGATCAAATTCTGCCACACCACGGTACGAAGAAATCCAAACTTTATTTTTCGAATCAAATTTAATTGCAGTAACAACGTCGTTCGGCACACCTGTACCATTCGATCGATAAACCGTCCAATTAGCACCATCGTATTTTGCAATTTCAGCATTGCCACCCATCCATACATTATTTGATTTATCCAACGACATAGAATATATCCCTGAAGCGGTAAATAATCCAATTTTGTTTGGATCATAATACTCCCATGTACCTGCCGTGAAAACAGAAACTCCTGCTTCTGAATTTACCGCGGCAATCGCCGAAGCGTTTCCAGTAAGACAGGCCACTCGATCAGAGCCCAAACCTTGGCTAGGTGTTTGATTGCTGAAATTCACCCCATCATATATAGCAATTCCTCCTCCTTCACCGGCTATCCAAAGTTTACCATCGTTTGTAAACATCAAATCATTTACTTGGTTGAGATAAAATCCCATATCACCGCCGAGGTATTGAATGGTTGAATCCAATTTTACTTTATATACACCATGATCCAGGGTGCCAACGTGTAGAACGTTATTTTTATCAAATGCAATTGAATAAATCTCTACATATTCTACCGTATCTAATCCCAAATTTTTACGAGTAGTCCAAGAAGTCCCATCAAAACTCCACATTTCGTACCCATAGCCACCGGCCCAACAAACCCCATTATTATCTATACCCAAAGTTATTGGATAATCATTATAGTACCCCGAATGGGTAGCTTCTGTATACTGCGTCCAAGTTCCATTTTTGTACCGATGTACACCGGGCCATTGAATCGCCCAAATCTCTCCATTTTTTCCAACAGCTACTTTTTCTATTGCAATATCTTCAAAACTGCTATTTTTATCAGTGAATACTTCCCATCCACTTCCTTTGGAATGACACAATCCCGAATCCGTTGCCGCCCATATACTTCCATCCGAAGCTACGGCTACCGACTTTACAGAATTAGAAGCTAATTCCGAATTGTACTGATTATAATTGATCCATGTTGATCCTTTTTTCACCAACAATCCATCGCCCATGGTTCCAAACCAAAAATTACCCGAAGAATCCGTTGCCGCCGAAGTAATTGCGGTTGATCCATTCCCGTACCACGAAGTCCAAGTTTGAGCTATCAACCCATTAAAACTAATAACTGCGTTCAGAAAAATAATTAAAAGTATTTTCTTTACCATAATTACAAAATTAACGAAATTCTATCCAAAATACCATGAAACAAATACTCAATTGCTACAATAATATAAATAATCCTACGATTACTTTACCATTAATTTTTATAATCGATTGTAATTTAAATTAAATACACAAAAAATATAAAAAAATGTACTTTATCTAATTATATAATTAATTATTAACACATTTTATGATAGATTTAATACCCAATCGGCCATCAATTTTTTAACCCTACCTTTGCACTGCTGATTTATGGCATACGAAACCGAAATTTCAAAACGCAAAACGTTCGCAATTATCGCTCACCCAGACGCGGGTAAAACAACCCTAACCGAGAAATTCCTGCTCTTTGGCGGACAGATTCAAACAGCGGGTGCCGTTAAAAGCAATAAAATCAACAAAGCTACTACCTCGGATTTCATGGAAATCGAAAAACAACGAGGCATTTCGGTAGCAACCTCTGTAATGACCTTTGGTTACAGAGGCAAAATGGTTAATATCTTAGATACTCCGGGACACAAAGATTTCGCCGAAGACACCTACCGTACATTAACCGCTGTAGATAGTGTAATCCTAGTAGTTGATTGCGTAAAAGGGGTTGAGGAACAAACGGAACGACTCATGGAGGTTTGCCGGATGCGCGATACTCCCGTGATTATTTTCGTAAACAAAATGGACCGCGACGGCAAAGACCCCTTCGATTTATTGGAAGAATTAGAAGGTAAACTAAATATTGGCGTGCACCCCATGAGTTGGCCCATCAACGGAGGCCGAGATTTCAAAGGCGTTTATTTATTGCCTACACAATCGTTAAATTTGTTTGAGTCCACCAAAACCAAATTGACCGATGACGTTATAAAGATTGAAGGTTTAGCAGACAATCAATTAGACTCTTTACTTCCTTCAAAAGATGTAGCTAAACTGCGTGAAGACGTAGAATTAATTGATGGTGTTTACGGAGATTTAGATAAAAACGATTACTTAACGGGAAACATCGCACCCGTTTTTTTTGGCTCCGCCTTGAATAATTTCGGCATTCAAGAAATGCTGGACACCTTCATCGAAATTGCACCCAATCCTAAACCACGTGCAACCAGTACACGGATGGTAGAGCCCACTGAAACCAAATTTAGTGGATTTATTTTTAAAATACATGCCAATTTGGATCCACGCCATCGTGATAGAATTGCCTTTTTGCGGGTATGTAGTGGAAAATTTGAACGGAATAAAAACTTTAAACACATTCGTTTAGATAAACAGTTCAAATTCGCTAATCCCTATATGTTCATGGCTCAATCTAAAGAGGTAATGGACGATGCTTACCCAGGCGATGTAGTAGGTTTGTACGATACAGGAAACTTTAAAATTGGCGACACCCTGACCGAAGGAGAAGCGTTCATGTTCAAAGGGATCCCCTCTTTTTCGCCCGAAATTTTCAAGGAACTAATCAATACGGATCCGATGAAAAGTAAGCAGTTAGAAAAGGGAATTGAACAATTAACCGACGAAGGTCTTGCCAGTCTGTTTGTACAGGAGCTAGGTAATCGGAAATTCGTGGGAACCGTAGGAGAACTACAGTTTGAAGTATTGCAGTATCGCTTAGAACACGAATACGGAGCAAAGTGTAGATTTGAACCTCGATCTATTCACAAAGCTTGTTGGATTAGTGGTTCGGAGGCCGATTTAAAAGACTTTATGAAATATCGGCAGAATAATATTGCCTACGACAAAGATAAAAACCCGGTATTCTTAGCCGAAACCGCATTTATATTAAAGATGGCCGAGGATAAATATCCGGATTTAACCTTCCACACCACCTCAGAGTTTAAGGTATAATTCCATAGAAACTTCCTATCTTCGCATCACAATTATTGAACAAAAAAACATGAAATTCGATATCGTTGTAATTGGCAGTGGACCTGGTGGCTATGTAGCCGCAATCCGTGCCTCTCAATTGGGCAAAAAAGTTGCCATCATTGAAAAAGCTGATTTAGGCGGTGTTTGCCTAAATTGGGGCTGTATACCAACCAAAGCGTTGTTAAAAAGCGCTCAGGTTTTCGACTACATCAACCATGCTGCAGACTATGGTATTCAAGTTGGCGAATTCAAAGCCGATTTCGATGGAATGGTAAAACGTTCTCGCGGCGTTGCCGATGGAATGAGCAAGGGTATTGCCTTTTTGATGAAGAAAAACAAAATTGAAGTTATAAAGGGTTCTGCAAAATTAGCCGGTAAAGGCAAAATTGCGGTAACAGGTGAAGCAGGTGCATCCACCGTGGAAGCCGATCATATCATCCTTGCTACCGGCGCTAGAAGTCGTGAATTGCCAAATATCAAAATCGATGGCAAACACGTAATTGGGTACCGTGAGGCTATGGTATTGCCAAAACAGCCGAAGGAAATGCTTATCATCGGTTCTGGTGCTATCGGAATGGAATTCGCTTATTTCTACAGCAGTATTGGCACGAAAGTAACTATTGTTGAATTCATGAACCGTATTCTTCCCATCGAAGACGAGGAAGTAAGCAAGGCCATGGCCATGAATTATAAAAAACGTGGTATCGATATCTTAACCGAAAGTTCTGTGGAGAAAGTAGAAGTTAAAGGCGATCGTTGTCACGTAACCGTAAAAACAAAATCGGGCGAACAACAGTTTGAAACCGATATCGTTTTGAGTGCTGCCGGCGTTCAAACCAATTTGGAAAACTTAGGATTGGAAGAAATGGGCATCAAAACCGATAAAGGTAAAGTTGTAGTGGATGAGTTCTACCAAACTTCTGCCCCTGGCGTTTATGCTATCGGTGATATCGTACCAGGACCTGCATTAGCGCACGTTGCTAGTGCCGAGGGGATCATCTGCGTTGAAGCAATTTGCGGACACCACCCAGAACCTTTGAACTATGGTAACATCCCAGGTTGTACCTATACACACCCCGAGGTTGCAAGTGTAGGTTACACCGAAACACAAGCCAAAGAAAAAGGATACGACATTGTTGTGGGTAAATTCCCATTCAGTGCCAGTGGAAAAGCTTCGGCCGGCGGACATAAAGATGGTTTCGTAAAGGTTATTTTCGATAAGAAATACGGAGAGTGGCTTGGTTGTCATATGGTTGGCGAAGGCGTAACCGATATGATTATCGAAGCCGTTGTTGCTCGTAACTTAGAAACCACCGGACACGAAATTTTAAAGAGTATTCACCCACACCCAACCATGAGCGAAGCAGTGATGGAAGCCGTTGCACAAGCTTACGGCGAGTGTATACACTTATAATCTAATCTTTCAAACAATAAAGAAGGCTATCTCTGATTAAGAGGTAGCTTTTTTTTCTTTGGGAGGTAGCCTTTTTCTTTGGAATAAACGTTGGTTATACTAATCGATGGCCTCCGACAACATCACAAATCGAGTTCTGCCCGGATGATACACTTCAAAAACATGAGTAATGGGTTCTTTAGGCGCATTTTTCTCTGCAAAACTTCCCAAAGCAGGATAGGCTCGTATCGCGGCTATAATCATGGAAATCATACCCGAGGTTTTTTGATCGCAAATTAGGGCATCCCCTTTTGGAATCTCAAAGTACTTAGCATCTTTCACCCGTTGTAAAAAGGCTAAACTATCGGCCGAATTAAAAATCTGAACGGCGGCAAAACTTAATAAGGAATCCTTGGGTTTACTGCTTGGATCATCAAAATAAACACCTACCGTTAGTCTATCCGAAGATACCATTTCCCGGGTTGTGCTGTCTTTCCACCCCAATTTTCTAGCCGCCTCACCAACAATGCCAAATGCCTCACCTATTTTCTCATAAGGCCCACGATGATACACCCCCATTAATCGATAACCTCCTTCAGAACCTTGAACCACTGTTGTGGATTGAAATGCGCCATTAAAGGCTAAAACTCCCAACAATAAGATTAAGATTACACCAAAAACTAGAGCGATTTTTTTAAGCATAGCATTTCAAATTTAATCGGCTTTATACAATAAATGATATTTATTGTATATTAAATCGATGAAAAGAATCAAATGCGGTAATTTTGTAACCACTAATAAACAATGAAACTGCACTGTTTCACCTTTAATCCTTTGGGCGAAAACACCTATATAGCTTGGTGTGAAGAAAGTTTGGAATGCGTAATTATTGACGCGGGCATGTATGATTCCAGCGAACATACCCAAATTCAATCGTTTATTACCGAAAATAATCTTTCACCCATGGCCTTACTAGGCACCCATGCGCATATCGACCATATTTTCGGGAACTGGTGGGTAAAACAAATCTATCAAATTCCTTATTACTTACATCAAGACGACGTAAAGATGATAGACCGATCCGAAACCATGGCCGCTTTATGGAACCTAGCCTACACTCCATCACCCCAACCGGATCATTTTTTAAATGGAGGTGATACAATCGCCGTAGGTAAAGATATATTTGAGGTTAGATATGTTCCCGGACATGCGCCAGGTCATGTGATTTTCATCAATCACACCAATAAATTTGCCGTGGTTGGAGATACCATATTTCAGGGGAGTATTGGAAGAACCGACTTACCCGGTGGAAACCATCAGCAGTTGATTGAGAAAATACACAGTGAAATTTTCACCTTGCCCGATGATTACACCTTGTTTTCGGGTCATGGGAACCAAACTTCAGTAGGTATCGAGAAAAATACCAATCCTTTTTTTAATTAGAGATTCTTCCAAATAGAGATTCTCAAAGTCAAATAGAAACCAAATCATCGATTATTTCAATTTATGGAACAGCCCAAATTATCCATCAATCTTGATTTCCTTGCTCAATTGTGGGCGGAATCTGGAATTTTGCATTGGGTGGTTTCTCCCGGCTCCAGAAATGCGCCCATTGTAGCGGCTTTGTTGAGGAATGGCTCCTTTACTCTGCACAGTGCCCCAGATGAACGCTCCGCGGCTTTTATTGCTTTAGGCATTGCACAATCACAACGATATCCAGCAGCGTTCCTATGCACATCAGGAACCGCATTAGTCAACGCATTTTCTGCGGTTTGCGAAGCCTATTACCAACGTATTCCGCTGCTTATTGTATCGGCAGATAGACCGGAATACCTTATTGATCAGTGGGACGGTCAAACAATACGTCAACCTGGAATTTTTGGTTCTTACTCTCGGAATTCGCTTCATCTGAATGCCAGAAGCTTTCACTATACCGATTGCGCAACTCAAGTGTACCAGGTTGTCCAATCCAGCATGCAGCCTGTTCCCGGGCCAGTTCATATCAACATTGCTTTAGAAGAACCCATTTACGAAGGAATATCTAAGATCCCATCAACAACACCAGCAGTTCCTCCGTTCGTATTTATGGAATTTGAAAATCACACTGCTGCAACCCTAGAAAAACTTAGCGAACTATTCTCCCAATTATCGGTGTCAACGCCAAAAATTGCGTTAATAATTGGACATTCAGCACCCAGTAATTCGCTTTCGGAGGTGCTCAACAAACTCCAACAAACCCTACCCATTTTCGCCGACGTTTGCAGCCACCAGGCTACGTACGGTCTAAAAAACTGGGACTGGGGCTTGCTAAAACGAAACATCCCCGATGACTTAAAACCCGATCTTATTATCACTTTAGGCACCACGGTATTATCTAAGTCGATCAAACAAAAACTCAGCGAATGGAAACCGGCCCACCTGCATTTAGGAATTCATGGAGAAGTGGGCGATCCTTTTCAAACCCAACCCTTGCATTGGAAAGGATTTGAATCAGATCTGTTGGAAACTATTTTCATTGCCTTAGAAAAAGGCAGTGATTGGAAAGAAAATTGCCAAGAATTCAATACTAAATGGGAAAACTTCATTGCACAACAATCTTTGGCCGCGGATGATTTACCCCCTCCTTTTTCTCAGGAACTGCGATGGACACAAGAATTTCTTAATCGCTTAGATTGCGAACAACATATAGTACAAATGGGCAATTCTATGCCCATTCGCTATGCCTCTTGGAGTTCTCCCACTCCTGCTCCCCTCTATGCAAACCGGGGAGTAAGCGGAATAGACGGATCCATAAGCACCGCCGTAGGATCCGCCTATGCAAATCCGAACAAACAGGTTTTTGCTATTGTTGGAGACGTTTCCTCTATCTACGATTCCAATGCCTTTTGGGTTGATTTCCCCTCCAATTTAACTGTAATAATCATCAATAACCAAGGAGGTAGAATTTTCGATTGGATTTCAGGTCCCAATCAATATCCGCCGCTTAAACCCTTTATACATACTCCTAAATCGATTAATTTCTCTCATTTAGCAAGCCTTTACAAGCTGCCTTTCTCCCAATTTCCCATTAACGATTATAATAATTCCGTACACCAAACACTACAATTCCCTACGGGTATAATTGAATTGATATAAGCAAGCAAGAAACCCCACAGGATTAACGTAATCGCATGCGCTCCAGATCTTTTTTGATATCCTTCTCCTTCAAATCTTCCCGTTTATCATAGGTCTTCTTACCTTGCCCCAATCCTATCTCTAATTTCAAAAATCCCCGATCATTCTCGTATAATCGAATTGGGAATACCGCATATCCCTTAGTCTTGATTTTCGCCTCTATCTTGGCTAATTCTTGTCGATTTAATAATAATTTCCGAGTACGTAACGGCTCATGTTTATTGTATGAGGACTGTTTAAACTCCGAAATATGCATATTCTTCAACCACAATTCCCCATTTTCGTACAAACAGTACGCATCGCCCATGTTTACATTATTATCGCGGATCGATTTAACCTCACCCCCCATTAATGTAATACCCGCCTCATATCGTTGTTCGATATGGAAGTTAAAACCGGCTTTACGATTTACAATTTCTACTTTTTTATGGGTTTTCTTCGCGCTCACTAGAACAATTCCTCCAAAACACAAAGGTACAACCAAATAATTGTTTACAGAGAAAATTCATATAGCGAGATTTGCAATTATTACAACTGTGGGAATTCGAGTTGCATGCTTTTTACAAATGCGAGAATTCTTAATGGTTGTAACAGACCATTGAATTACCAGCAAAACTAAACCGTTGAGAGCCCTTTATTGTTTGATTATGAGGATAACAACTGCTGTTTAATTCGCTCAATCTTTTCTTTTTTCAAAATCTTCTGTCCTTGGGTTCCTTCAGCTACCAATCGGTCTCCAACCCAAACTTTGAATGAACAATCTAACGAATTTCCCTCCAATGCATCCAAAACAGCCTCGATTCTAACGATTTGACCCAACATTGCGGGTGATTTATGGGTGATATTTAAAAAAGTACCGATCCCTTCCTCGTCTTGGTCTTTCATCTCGAGAACAAATTGTCTGCACACCCATTCTACATCTCTTCCCAAGGCAAATGTGCCGTAAAATGGATGAACAGTACCCGTTTCAAAGGTAGCTAAATCCGTTTCTTCTACCGTTTTAGATAGCTCAATCACGTCCCCAATGCTGCGAGTTATTCGCATTCTTATAACTCGGCTAAAATACTATCGGTTGAAATCTCCATGTGTGATGCATCATATATAGCCTCACCGTCTTTCAACAAAATAACTTGAGGAGATTCGTGAAATACATGCAGTTCTTCAGCAATTGCATTGGAAATATTTCGATAGGCAATTAAATCCAAATAATAAAAATCGGCATTATTAAAAAATTCTTCCGAAAAATTCTTCAATCGGTTTAAAGCCATCGTACTAATAGAGCAACGGGTACTGTGTTTAAACAGTACTTGAGGACGTTGGTGAGAATCCGAAACAATTTGTTTTAATTGCTCGGTTTCGGTTAAAATTTTCCAGCGATTATCCATGGATTTGCTGAGCAGTACCGGTGTTTTTCCCTACGGATGGACAACGATCTTGCTTACGAGCTCCACAGCTGCTAACTACCGCTGCCAAAACAATGAGAAGTGTTAATACCTTTGCAGTTTTCATGATGTACAAATTCGATTACAAAGAAAACAAAAATCTAGCCAACTTATTGCCCGTAATAGATGAAGTGTACGTTAAATCGGTCAATTCTGTCGATGAAGCCACTAAAATCAGCAAAAATCAGCAAAAAATTACACAAAAACATCCTGGGAAAAAGCTTCCCGCCTTTGATAATACCCTTCGAACCCTTTGGGGGGAATGGTATATTCCGATGAAAACCTTTTTAAATCAAATAGAAAAGTTTAAAAAGAAGCTTCCGTCATTCTATCAATCCAAAGGCATCGGCTTTGGGGTACCCTTAGAGCAAGCTAGCGGTGAATTTATTGCCCAATGGAAAGCGAAACAATTCCCAGCGAAAACCTTGGTTTCCTTAACGGGTGGCTTGGGCGTAGACGATTGGGCTTGGGGTAATTCCGGCTGTAAAGTAGACAGTTTCGACCCCAATGATTCGTTGAATTTTTGGAGTTGTTTGAATTTTCATCGATTAGGGATCCAGGATAACATTGCCCGATATACCCAAACCGCAGAATGGGCCATGGAAAATTGGACCCAATGGCAACGAGAATCCTCGGTTGATATTATTTATATTGATCCAGATAGGAGGCCCACTACTACCAATCTAAATCCAGCAAACAGAATAATCGCCGATGTAAATCTATACAGTCCCAATATTTTCGAATTATACCACAACTACAGGAAACGGGCCAATTATTGGTTAATAAAATTAAGTCCGATGGTGGATGTTCATTGGTTTCAAACCCAAATAGGAGTTTCTATTCAAGCATTCTCCGTTTGTTCCGGTAAAGAAGTAAAAGAAATATTGGTAGTTCTCCCGGGAATTCAAAATTTAGATATTCATGGATCCATCAACAAACAAATGGTTTGGATAAGTGAAACTACCGTTGAAACCTTCTCTTCTCTATGGGAATCCATGGATACCAAGCTCAAAAAAGCACCAGAAACTTCAATGCCTGCAATCACGAATAACTCCAATATTTCAATAAACACGTCCCCACCCCAATTTATCTTTGAGCCACATGCAGGTCTATTTGCATTGGGATTAAATCGGAATTTTGCATCGATCGCCAGCGTCCAAACTTTAGGAAATTATTCTTTTTTTTTAACCGATTTTATGCCGCCACGATGGTTGGGCAGGACATTAATAATTGAAACTATTTTCTCAGGAAGTTTAAGAGAAATAGGTAGAAAATTAAAGGAGAATAATCAATTGAAAATCACCATTACCGCTAGAAATTGCGGAATAAAAACATTGGACCTTGTGAAACAATTAGGAACTATAGAAAACCATGAGCGACATGGTTTTATTTATAAAGATGAATCCGGCTTCACCCTTTTTGTAGGAACAATTTAACCTTTGTTCACCTTACCAACATAGGCTTCTAACGCCGATAACATGGAAGGAATACCAGGTGCAGGCGCAGCAATATCCAAAATCAAGTTATGTTCATCGATAGCAAGTTGCGTACTGGAACCAAATGCTGCAATTCGCGTATTATTTTGAATAAAACTAGGGAAGTTATCGTACAAAGATTTTATATCTGCCGGTGAGAAAAACACCAAAATATCGTAAAACACATCGGCCAAATCGCTCAAGTCTGCACTGACCGTATTGTAGATGATGCATTCGGTAAAACTATAGCCCAATTTTGCAAAATGATCAGGAATAGAGGGCTTGCGTATATCCGAACAAGGAAATAGGAATTTCTCCCCCGAATGATTCTTAAATAGGGTTAAAAAATCAGCTTCTGTGCCTTTCCCATGATACATTTTACGCTTACGAGGTACGATATACTTTTGGACGTAATTGGAAACGCTTTCATTGATAGAAAAATATTTTGTTTCGGGCGGCATTTCTACCTTCATTTCGTTGGCCAATCCAAAGAAATAATCCACCGCATTTTTAGAATTGAAAATTATCGCTGTAAAATCCAAAAAATTGACTTTTTGTTTGCGAATATCCCTTGGTGCCATCGGCTCAATCTGGATAAACGATCTAAAATCTATCTTCAGCTTGTACTTTTTTGAAAAGTCTTCGTAGATGTTTTTACCAGCTTCGGGTTGAGGCTGAGTGATTAAAATGCTTTTTACTTTAAGTTCTCTTTCCGTTGAAGACATGGTTTATGTTTTTGATAACAAGCTAAAAAATAACGCGTATGGCAATACTTCCAAAGTGCAAAAATACAAAAATGCGGTAAAATCAAGTTGCCTGTCTTTCGATAATCCCACAAAACTTAATATAGACCGCGCTACAATCCATATAATTAGCATGAAAGACACCAACGAGGGGATATCGATTGATCGTAATACATTGGAATTATAATAAACAAAAACGAATATTGGTAAAAATCCCAACGCAAGTACAAAGTTTGTATTTAACTGTCGCTGATTTTGCCGGCGCACCGTCTCGGTCATATTTAACGCATAGGCAAACAACAATTGAAGCAATTGAAGCACCGTTACCCCAAGCATAACTGAGCCAAAAACCACCCAGTAAAACCAACCAACATTTAATGCTAAAAAGCCACCAAATCGCAAATACAGCATCACACCCATAGAAAACACCAAATTCCCCATAAGCAACACAACAACACTCCCCCCTTGATATTCAAAACTTCTATCGTTCATCATTTCATCAAAATAGTACGATGAAAACACACCCTTAATTCGCAATTCAAATTGTTTCACAAATGCCGATCGGTAATAAAAAAACAATAATAAAAAAACGAGAGAAACCCCAACAAACCAAAATTTCGCCTGACCTCTTCGGATGTATAATGTATTGGAAAACGGATCGAACGGATCTTTTAAAGGCCTAATAATAAAGGCGTTAAACTTCACACCTGCTGAATCATAAAAATAGTGCGTGGAATCAGGAATTTTGGAACAAGAATCCCTCAACGTCACGGCTCGTTCATACGCCCATCGCTTGCGAAGGCTATCTACCCAAAAATCGGCCAAACTATCGTTCCATTGCTTTGGCAAGTAAACGGTAGGCAACCATAATTCATTACTAGGAGCACTATTCCGATAGGCTCTAACGGTATCCCAATCAGCCCTTGCGCTGGCTACAGCAACGCTTGGATTACTGTTTTCAATCCTGCCGCTGGTTCTAGATTGAAGAGGCATGTTGATTGCCTTATTCGTAGACACTGTGTAACTAGACCCTAAAAGGGATGGATAGGCGGCCGTAATCCCAAATGCAAGTACCAACAAAAAAATCTTGGAAACCCCGCAATACCTATGAATGTTTTGTTCCATTGTTCTACCAGCATCCAATCCCATAGCCCTTTCTCGTGGAATAAACCACAGGAACACAACTGGGAATAATTGCGGTAACGAAAATAACATTTACTGCAAAAATACCCATCATTTCATTGAAATTTGCGCAATGGCCTCCGTTTACTTTCATATTCCTTATTGTAGAAAAGCCTGCACCTATTGCAATTTTCACTTTTCTACCCGTTTATCAGGGTTTGAAACCATGGTGGAGGCAATGATCTTAGATTGGAATCAACAGCAATTATTTATTGCAGATAACACCGTTGAATCCATGTATTTTGGCGGTGGGACCCCCTCTGTGCTCCCCTACAAATTGTTGGAAAAACTTATCGATGAAATTGTAACAACAAAGAATGTAATCGCCGATGCTGAAATAACGCTAGAAGCCAATCCCGAAGATATAACACAGCAAAATTTAGCCGAATGGCGTCGTATTGGTATAAATCGAATTAGCTTAGGACTACAATCCTTAAATGACAAGGAACTTCGTTGGATGAATAGGGCCCACGATGCTCTACAAAGTAGAAAATCTGTTGAATCGATTTTATCGCAAGGCGGATTTGATCTGAGCGTAGATTTAATTTATGGGTCTCATTTAAAATCTAACGAAAATTGGAGAGACGAACTTCGATGGGTGCAGGAATCGGGCATACACCATTTATCGTGTTACGCACTCACAGTAGAAGAAAAAACGGCATTATTTAAATTACAACATCAATCTAACAATAGCCTAATTTGCGATGACCACGGTAGTCAACAATTTATCATACTCACCGAATGGGCAATCGAAAATAATTGGTGTCATTACGAAATCAGCAATTTGAGCAGGACCGATTCCTCCAAGGCCAAACACAATCAACGCTATTGGCAAGGACATTCGTATTGGGGAATTGGGCCAGGTGCTCACGGATTCAACGGCAAAAAACGCCGATGGAATATCGCCAATAATGCTCTTTACACTAAACTTATTTCAACGGAAAATTCTTCGTTGCACTACGAAGAAGAAGAACTAACAGCCATTAATAATTTCAATGAAATACTTATGACTCAACTGCGATTAGAACAGGGCGTTGAAATTAATAAACTTGCAGAAATAGTGGACGATATTGTTTGGAAGCAGTGGTTAATGGACTCGAAAAAAGCGCTCGAAAAATGGCTATTTAATGGCCATATCTGTCAGACGAATTCCCATTTATTTCTATCAGGAAGCGGAAGATTATTTGCCGATGCCATTACAGCCGATTTAATGTTAGCTGTAGAAGACTGACATCCATCATAAATAATCGAAAAAATTCTCCGTAACTTCGCCATAGATTTAACAACGTTGCTTATGAATCGTAATACAAACAATAACATCCTTGTCCCCATCGATTTCT
>CANGWH010000013.1 GCA_947457565.1 Flavobacteriales bacterium | reverse complement strand
ACTTTCAACAAAATCCTCTATAATCCAGCATATGCAGGGGCCTCTGGACAATTTTGTCTCAACGGGATAACCCACCAACAGTGGAGAGGTTACGACGATGAGTCATCCTTGATTCGTACAGATGCCAGTGGTAATGGTCGATTAACATCCGATAATTACCTCAAAAACGTAGCTCCTCGAACCAATGGTTTGGGATTTTCTGCCCCCATTATGGTGAAAGGTAATAACTATGGAGGTGCATTTTTCGCGATGATGCACGATAAAATTGCTTACGAAACCAATATTTATATGCGCGGTGGTATTTCAGGTGCATATACTTTAAGTACTGGCGGGAATATCCGAGTAGGTTTAGACTTTACTTCGTATACAAAACAATTGGATGTAACGAAATTGCGGTATCACGATCCAGGCGATCCAAATATCCCAACATCCTCCAATCCTGATACCAAAATGGAATTGGGTGCCGGGGTATATTATTCCGATCCCAATATCATGGACGGCGCATTCCTTGGCGTTTCCGTTACCCACTTAAATCCTCAGACGTTTTCGTACGGTCCTGCAGGTACTATTAATATTACTACAAACCGACATCTATACATAGTAGGGGGGTATAAGCAAGAGAATTTCTTGGGCAATCAAGCATTGCGATTAGAGCCCGCTTTCTTGTTGAAAACCGTAATGGCCAAAGGTGGATTGATTAAGCCCCAATTGGACTTACAGGGTATGGCCACTTGGAACGATTTGTTTGCTGGAGGTGTAAATATGCGCGTATATGGGATGGGGTTTGAATCGTTCGCGCTGATGTTTGGTTATTATCCTCCATTATTGGGTGGATCAAACAATGGACAACGATTGCGTGTTGGTTATTCCTACGATCTATCAACCAATAGAATCTTAAGAGCTTCCGGTGGATCTCACGAACTGCAAGTTAACTATTGCTTTATGGTTACTTTGCCCGATAGACCCCCCGTTAGGTACCGTCACCCATTATGGATGGACAGACCTCCAATGATTGATTAAGTTATTAACAGAAAAAATTTAGTTATCCACACAAAATAAACATTCAAAAATTGCGTTTAATACATACAAATAATAAAGAAACGTTTGGAATTTCGAAACGAACCTTTATTTTTGCCACTTTCAATTAGTACGCATTAACCAAATTGCAGATGAAAAAAACAGTGATGAGTCAACTCACACCCGGAAATTTAAAGAAGCACTTGGCAGCTTTTGTTGCTAACAAGCGCGTTCGTCAGGTAGCTGTTGCTGCCTCGGTGTTGGTGTATGCCTGTGCTCCAGCGGATACAGGTGACCTTACCGGTGTACAAGGAAGACGTCCTTGGTTTCACCCAACACCTCCAGGAATGGTATATATTCCTTCCGGTACATTCCATACAGGACAGGGTGGTCAAGATGTGTTTGAATCTTATTTAGAGCCAAACAAACAAATGACGATAACCTCATTTTGGATGGACGAAACCGAAATTACCAACAATGAATACCGTCAATTTGTTAATTATGTGGTAGATTCTTTGGCTCGTATTGAAACAGACGATCCAGAATACTATACTCCTGAAGACGAAGACGGTAATCGTCACATCAATCACTACAGAGAAGTGGATTGGGAACGTTATAAAGAGGAATTGTCTGGGTTGTTGTACCAAGACGAAGAGCGTTTCCAGAATAAGAAACAAATTGATACCCGTAAGTTGGAGTATACCTTCCAGTGGTTTGATTACGACAAAGCGGCTCGTTTAGATCGCGATCGTTATAATCCAATGAATCGCAAAGAGTTTTTACGTACAGAAACAATCCGTATTTATCCAGATACTTTGTGTTGGGTACGTGATTTCACCTATTCATACAATGAACCAATGGCTCGTGTTTACTTCTGGCATCCAAAGTATGATGACTATCCAGTGGTGGGTGTTACTTGGCACCAAGCACGCGCATTCTGTCGTTGGAGAACCGATCGCAAAACAGCCTATTGGGAAACCAATGGATACCTGCCAAATACGGAAGATTTCCGCCTGCCTACTGAATACGAATGGGAATATGCCGCTCGTGGTGGAAGAATTGGAAACAAATATCCTTGGGGTGGACCGTATGCTAGAAACTCAAAAGGTTGTATGCTGGCCAATTTCAAACCTTTGCGTGGAAATTATGGCGTAGATGGTGGTGTATACCCTGTGCGTGTTGATAGTTATTTCCCTAACGATTACGGATTGTATAACATGGCCGGTAACGTAGCGGAATGGACTCGTTCTTCTTGGGATAAGACTAATAATTCGTTTGTTCATGATTTGAACGGAGATAACTATGTTTACATTCCTGAACGTGGAAAAGAAGCACAAAAGCCAGTTAACGAAAAACGACGCGTTATTCGTGGAGGCTCTTGGAAAGATGTAGCTTATTATATTGAAAATGGTGCACGCGCTGCTGAATACCAGGATACAAGTAAATGCTACGTTGGCTTCCGTTGTGTTCAATCCTATATCGGTCGTTCAGATAAGGATAGAAAATAAGTCCGACTTAATTTCACAATTGTAAGATTTTTCATCAACTTTATCGAATATTTCGAGTGTATAATCGTTAACCTAAAAACTATAACCTATAAATTATTATGAGTAACAACAGTATCTTTGAATCAAAAAAGTTCAAAACCGTAATGAACTTTGTTTACGGTTTCGGTGCGGCGGTAGTAATCGTGGGAGCACTTTTCAAAATTCTTCACTTAAAAGGTGCAGACGTAATGTTAACCGTGGGATTGCTTGTGGAAGCAGGTATTTTCGTGATTTCAGCATTTGAACCTGTTCACATGGATCCAGATTGGTCATTGGTTTACCCAGAATTAGCGGGTGCTGAACCAACCAAAAAAGATAAGAAATCTGCCGGTGGTAGTGTGTCTCAACAATTAGATTCTATGTTAGCTCAGGCAAATGTAGGTCCTGAATTGATTGAAAGTTTAGGTAAAGGGTTGTCTTCCTTGAGTTCTAACGTAGCAGAAATGAGCAGCTTGACAAGTGCAACTGTAGCTACTAAAGAATATGCAGAAAGTGCTACTCGCGCTGCATCAAACATGGCAAGCATCGCAGACAGTTCTGCTATGGTGTCTGATTCAATGGGTTCATTCTCACAAGGGTTAAGCGGTGCGTTAGCTAATTTGGCTAGCACTGAGGCTGCTGCTGGTGAGTTCAATATGGAATTGAATAGATTAAATCGTAATTTGAGTAACTTGAACTCAATTTATGGCAATATGTTGACAGCGATGGGTGGTACCAAGTAATACTTGAATATCACAACTATTAATACCACATTATAAAAAGGAGAAAATTAAATGGCAGGTGGTAAATTGTCAGCTCGTCAGAAGATGATTAACATGATGTATCTCGTGTTAACCGCTCTTTTGGCCTTAAACGTATCGAAAGAAATTATTAAGGCGTTTAACCTTATTGAGAATTCTTTAGATAAATCTACTCAGAACTTAGATCAAGCTAATGCACAAATTATTGCCGCTCTTGCAAAAGATGGCGAGAACCCTGGTGCTAAAGCAGCTAAGAAATATGCAGAGGAGGTTGCCTCCTATGCGAAAGCATTAACCGATAAACTTAACGGTATAAAAACAGAATTGTTGGTAAAAACTGGGGATGGTAAAGATCCTAAAATGGGTCGTAAACAAGAACCTGAAGCAGTACTTGTACCAGGTGGTGTACCTGAATTGGCTCAAGGGGATAACATGGAAGTTCATGCCAATTATTTTGTTGTAGAAAATGGCGGTCAACGTGGTAAAGACTTATTGAAATTAATCAATGATACTCGAACCAAGATGCTAGGTGTTTTAACTAAAGCTTCCAACGATCCTTTGTTGGGTAAAGATGCTGAATCTAAGGCTTTCTTAAAGCAAGAGGCAGAGAAAATTGCAACAAAAACTACCTTGTATGCGAACGAAAAATTGAACGCAAACGGTATTCCTGAATGGGTAGGAATGTATTTAGAGCATTCTCCATTGGGTGGAGTTTTTGTAATGTTAAGCAAATTGGAGAATGACGGTCGTGCGTTGGAAAAAGAGATTAATACCTTATTAGCTCAATCGGTTAACGCAACTGACTTTAAATTCGATAAGACTATTGCTGTGGTTTCCGCAAAAACAGGTGCTGTATTAACAAATCAGACCTACGAAGCTGATATATTATTGGCGGCGTATGATTCTCGTAAGCAAATGAGTATCTCTGTAAACGGCAGACCCATTGAGGTAGTGGATGGCGTAGGTAAATATAAAGTTACCAGTGCTACTCCGGGTGGACAAAAATATAAAGTAACAATCGCAGTACCAAAACCAGGTGGAGGATCTACCAGTATTGAGACAGAAGCTGAATACAGTGTTTTTGCTCCACAAGCGGCAATTTCTGCCGATGAATTGAACGTATTCTACGTAGGTCTTCCTAACCCGATATCTGTTTCTGTAGGTGGTGTTGACCCCAAAAACGTAATGGTGACGGCAACAGGCGGCGGTGTTAACCTAAAACCAAATGGTGCTGGTAAGTATTTTGCAACCTTGCCAACTCGTAACGGCAATGAGTGTATTATTAAAGTACAGGCAAAATTACCAGACGGTAGAACGGTTAGTATGGGCGAGAAGAAATTCAAAATCAGAAACGTTCCTAAGCCAACATTCAAATTAGGCGGTATCGGTTTTGCTGGAGATGTTTCTTTAAGCGGTCTACGTATTCAGTCTGAAGCTACGGCTCCTTTGGAAAACTTTGTTTATGACGGTGTTAAATACAACGTTATGTCGTTTAAGTTCTCTTGTTTGGGTAGAACCATTGGATACAAAGAACAAATGGTTAATGGCAAAAGCTTGTCGGCAATTCAAGGTTACCTAGGTGGCTTGAAACCTGGTGATAAGATTTTCTTTGAACAAATTCGTGTAGTAGGACCCGATAACCTTCCAAAATTCTTGGATAACGTGTCAGCTACACTTTCTAAATAAACACAACGATGAAAAAACTATTGATTGTTTTGACTTTGTTCTCAGTAGCTTCGGCTAAGAGTCAAGGTTTCCCCGGATTCCCTGGATTCGGAGGTAGTTCTGAGCCTGAAAAGTCTTCAGGTGGTGCTGCCGGTGGTGGAGAGGCTAAACCTCCTGCGGCTGGTTCTGCAGACATCGTGATACCTGAAATAGGTACGCATTACGATGATCCAGCAAAGGCACATTATGAGCCTGAATATGTAAATCAGGATACCAACATAGTTAATCAACAAGGTATTGTTATTGCAAGACCTTACCTACGTGCCGAAGATGTAAAATACAGAAAGCGCGTATGGAGAGTGATTGATACTCGTCAGAAGATGAATAAATGTTGGGTATGGCCAAGACAGCCAGTACGTCAAATCTTTTGGGAATTGGCTACTAAAGGTTTGGCAAAGGCATACAGAACCGATTCATTCAATATTTTAATAACACCTGAGGATATTCTTCGCATAACTGCAGATATTAAAACCGTTTCTAAACAAAGAGAAGGTTCTGAAGATCCAGATGATTTAGTAGATTCTACTTTCCCCGTTTATTTCACTTGGGAAGAAATTAACAAGTTTGAAATCATGGAGGATTGGGTGTTTGATTTCAAACACGGTGAACTAAAACCTATCATCATAGGTATTGCTCCAATTCGTGAAATTGACAAAGGGGGTGGGTTAGTTGTACAGAGCAAGCCATATTGGTTGCGTATGGACGACTGCAGACCTACATTGGCGAAATCAGAGGTGTTTAATCGTACCAACGACGCCATGCGTTTAAACTGGGATCAATACATGAATCTACATCGTATGTTTGATAGTTATATTGTAAAGACTTCCGAATGGAATGATCAGTATATCTACGATCAACCCGATTACAAGCAAAACGGATTAGCAGCCTTATTGCGTGCGGAAGAGTTCAAGAACCAAATGTTTATTTGGGAACATGATCTTTGGGAGTATTAATAATTAAATAGTTAAATAATCAAAGGAAGGCCGTTCTCAAGAACGGCCTTTTTTATTGTTGCTCTTTTCTAATGCATATAAACCAATTATGTATATTTATTATAAGTCTCTTCCATTATTTATTGGTATTCTCAATAAAAAATCGTAATTTTGCCGTTCGTTTAAATCAACGAGGAAGTGAAAACTGAATATCTTGCAATCGAGTTTGTTAAACTTAAAGAGGGCAAGCACGAAATAGATTTTCAGGTGGATCAGAAGTTCTTTGAGTTTTTTGGAAATGAAGAAGTCCAACACGCAGATGTATCTATATTGGTGGATATTGAAAAATCAACCAATTGGATGAATCTCTTGTTGAATATAACCGGTAGCATACATTTGAATTGCGATCGTTGTTTAGAATCTATAGGTTTTCCTATTAAGACTAAGTACCGAATAATGGTTAAGTTAGATAGCTTGGAAGAAACACCAACCGCTAACGAAGATCAGGAAACGGAGTTAGTATATTTGAAATCCAACGATTATAAGCTAAGTATCGCACAGCAAGTATATGAAACTAGTTTGTTGGCTTTACCCATGCTTAGAAATTGCGATTTACTGGAGGTAAAGCCCTGTAATGCAGAGATGTTAGCAAAGTTGGAAAAGTTGCAAGATAGCTCCTCAGAATCCGAAGAATCCATAGACCCCCGTTGGTTGAAACTTAAAGAAATACTTAAAAAATAGAAGGAAATGGCACATCCTAAACGAAAAATATCAAAAACCCGTCGCGATAAGCGCCGTACACACGACAAAATCGAGGTTCGTCCTATGATTGCTGATCCAGTAACCGGAGATGTATCTCTGTATCACCGAGTAAATTTAGAAACAGGAATGTACCGCGGCCAAAAGGTAATGAAGGGCCGCAACGAAAACTAACCGATGAAGATTGGTATTGACGCGATGGGCGGGGATTTTGCCCCACTTGAAGCCGTCAAAGGAGCTTCGCTCACAAAACAGAAACATCCTCACCTCGAATTAGTTCTATTCGGAGTGAAGGCTGATATTTTGCGTGTTTGCGAAGATGAATCGATACCGTCTACTAGTTTCGAAATCGTTGATTGCCCGGAGGTAATCGAGATGGCCGAACATCCCGTTAAAGCTTTAGTAGCCAAACCCAATTCTTCTTTATCCCAAGGTTTTCTTTCTTTGGCTAAACAGAATGTGGATGCTTTCTTAAGCGCAGGTAACACAGGTGCCATGTTGGTTGGATCTTTGCAGTTCTTGAAAACTGTGGAAGGGCTAGATCGTCCCTGTTTATCCGCTGAAATACCTAGACCCGATAGTTTGCCTGGATTACTATTGGATGTTGGTGCAAATGCCGATTGTAAGCCTGAACACTTGCACAAGTTTGCCATTATTGGTAGCCTCGTATATTCCATGATGCACCAAACCAAGAATCCGAAAGTAGGATTGCTGAATATTGGCGAGGAAAGTGAGAAAGGTAATCTATTGACCAAGGCAACGCACCAATTATTGGCCCATACGGAGGAAATTAATTTTGTGGGTAATGTGGAAGGTAGAGACATTTTTGGCGAACATTCTGATGTAGTTGTTTGTGATGGTTTTACAGGTAATGTGGTTATTAAACTGTGTGAAGGTCTGTATTACCGATTTGCAAAACGGGGTATCGAAGATGATTATCTAGATAAATTTAATTTTAAAAATTATGGGGGTAGTCTTATCCTTGGCGTTAATGCTCCCGTAGTTGTAGGTCATGGTATTACCAAAGCACCTACTTTTGTTAAAATGGTGGAATTAGCCGCTGAAGCAGTAGAAAGTGGCTTGATTCGTTCCATACAAAAATCAATGAAAAACTTTACGACTCCCTCTTAAATTAACTCCTTGATGAAAATACAAGCCGCAATTACCGCTGTTGGTGGATTTGTTCCGGAAACAGTATTAACCAATTTCGACTTAGAAAAGATGGTCGATACCACGGATGAATGGATTAGAACCAGAACTGGAATTGTAGAACGACATATTCTAAAGGAACAAGGGAAAGCTTCCTCTGATATGGCTGCAAAAGCTGTATTGGGGATGTTGGAAAAGCGCGGTATTTCGCCATTAGAGATTGATGTAATTGTATTAGGAACCGTAACAGGTGATTATATTTTCCCTGCAACGGCGAATGTTCTAGCTGATAAAATCGGAGCGAAGAATGCCTGGGGATTTGATGTTTCAGCAGCTTGTTCCGGATTCTTGTTTTCATTGGAAACAGCGTCGCGCTTTATTCAATCAGGTGCATATAAGAAAATTGTTGTTGTAGGAGTTGATAAAATGTCTGCGATTACTGATTATTCGGATAGAAATACCTGCATCATTTTCGGTGATGGCGCTGGATGCGTTTTGTTGGAACCTAACGAAGAAGGATTGGGCATTGTTGATTCTATTCTTAAAGTGGATGGTAGTGGAAGAGAATGGTTGTATCAGCCTGCGGGAGGATCAATGAATCCACCCACCGAGGAAACCGTAAGAAATAAACAACATTACGTGCACCAAGAAGGAAAAACAGTATTCAAATTTGCGGTAACTAATATGGCAGATGTAAGTTATGCTATAATGCAACGCAATGGTTTAACCGCCGATACTGTAAATTGGTTAGTACCACACCAAGCAAACCTCAGAATTATCGATGCAACCGCGGAGAGAATGGGGTTGGATAAATCCAAAGTGCTAGTGAACATTCAACATTACGGTAATACAACCAGTGGAACCTTACCTCTATGCCTATTCGATTTTGAAAAGCAATTTAAAAAAGGGGATAATATGATCCTCAGTACCTTTGGTGGTGGCTTTACTTGGGGTAGTATCTACCTGAAATGGGCCTATGACCCTTCTTAGTTTTTCTCAGTAATGGGTTGATCAAATAATCTCCCTAAATGGTGGTCTTTTTTAAAATAGTGCGAAAAATATAATCGGCATTATTTTCCCAACCTCCAATAAATTGTTGATCCAAAACATTCCATGTTGCCATTAATTCAACGTTGTTTTCTGAATGCTGGCTATTAAAATGGTTGAGTAACCTTTCTATTAGGGTTTCGTTTTCTCTCGCGAAGATAGAACAGGTACAAACCACCAAATATCCGCCATCTGCAACAGACAAAGCAGCATTATTAACCATTGAAAATTGTGTTTCAACCATGGATTCCCAATGCGAAGAATCGAAAAACCACTTTTCTTCCGGATTGCGTCTCCACGTTCCACTCCCAGAACATGGAATATCGGCTAATACAATTTTAAATTTGGTTTTCTTATTGGCACTGTTTGCTAAGTTGTGCTTGAAAACAAACGGTATTTCTAGACCTGTTTTGGAAAAACGATCAATACAATTGTCCAAAATTCCTTGTCGAATATCCGAACATTGAATATCCAATCTAGGATAGTTGATTCGTAGACTTAAGGATTTACCACCAGCACCACAACAAGCATCCCAAACCATACTCATTCCCGAATCGTTATTGAGAATATTGGATTCAATCCAGGGATACAAAACCATCGATTTTTGAGAACTAAGGTCTTGAATGATAATTGATCCTTCCTGTTCTAGAGAATTAATATTGGATTGGCCGGGTAATGCAATAGCGCCAATTTCAGGAATCATGCTAACCGGTTGCAACCCAAGTGCATTAATTTTACTAATAACCGATTGAAAATTAGCGATAGAAACAACCTTTATCCATACGGGGGCCTCTTGTCTATACCAATCATTCCATGGGATTGTAGTTTTAGAATTCGCCAACTGCAGAGATTTTGATAGGGCAGGATAGCCATCCCAGAACTCATCATTAAGCTTTAAATCTATGGTTGAGGTGTTTAATTTTGGTTTATCAGTGCCGCCGGTAAGAGGATTAATTTCGTTTAATTCCTTGGTTGATATTTCTGCGCTTCGAAGCCACTGGATAATGTTCTCTATATTATCACGGTCTGATGGTTTTGCAATTCGCCAAAATAAATAGCAATAGCTGCGATAGTTTTTTCTATCTCGCCCTCCCCAGGCTGGATTTTTTTTGAATTCTTGCTTTAAATACAAATGAAAGGGAATATCCCCAGTGTAGTTAAAAAGTATTTCCGCACAATTGCGTAAAAATGGATAGGGTAGTTGCTTATTGGGTTCCAACGGAGTTATGGTTTATATAACATCGACATGTCGTTATCAATTCTAACCAGTCTTACACCAACGTTGAGTATCCTTGCCCATTCTAAGGAATCTTTTTTAACAAACCCCGTTGTACTTATATTATTGATTAAACCATAATAGATTACTTTGTTTTGTTGATTGTTGGAGGAAGCTGATTTTTGACCGAAATTTTCCCATTGAGAATACATGTAATTGGATAATAGATATCGTGCTTGATCGTAACCGATATAAGAAAATCTGCTGGGCTCCGTTAGTTCCTTTCGAAAATATCGTTTTGCAAAATCAACGGATAAACTATCGGTTAAATCCACATAATTAACCGTAGGGTATAAACAATTATATTGATTCTGATTTTGATAAAAACGCTTGTCCTCAAACCAACTTATATCCCCGATAACCCAAGAATTAGTATGAGTCTCTACTGCAGCGGATACGAGTCCACGGTATTTAGTGTCTTCGCTACAAACGATAAGAACACAGGAGTCCTTTTTATTAATTGATAGTGTGCCGTTGGCTTTCAGTCCGATGATTTTAGTGGATTTATTGCCCCGTAATAAATCTATGGAAGATTTCATCGATTCTGCCTTTAACGTATTATTAGGTTTTCCGTCAGTTATTATAAAAATGGTATATTTATTAAAGGCTAAACCCACGGTATGAGCAACAGCTTTGGCCTTTAGAGAGTCGCTCAAAAAGAAATTAAACGTAGCCCCTAGTCCTTTAGTTTCTAAATATTTTAACGGAGATACATGCAATTGGGGCCGGGGAATAGATGCGGAACTAAATGTTTTGAAATTCTGTTCGTAAACAGGGCCAATTAAAACGTCATAGTTCTTCGTTGCCAAGGTTGCTAATGTAGATTTAATTAATTTATTATTGATAGGTGTAGAGTCGGATGGATCTGAATCGTAATAGTCAACCATGGCGTTCACCGGAAATCCCTCTGATTTTAAATCTTCAAGTGCCATCGTAAATCCTGCAGAGTAATCCAGCATTAATTCGGTTAGCTCTGATGTTTTTTGGAACTGACTTTGATAGGGGAGTAAAATACCAATTCGAGTAGGACTATCTTTAAAGGAATTCGTATTTTGAGCTTGAATAACCAAAATAAATGCCCCAAACGCCACCAATAGAAGTGATTTAAATACGGACATTTTTGTAGTTATTGGATTGCTGTAGGTCTGGATTATTCCCATTCTATGGTTGCTGGTGGTTTGGAACTAATATCATAAACTACGCGATTGATGCCGCGAACTCGATTAATTATTGAATTGCTAATATTGGCAAGAATATCATAAGGTATGTGTACCCAATCGGCGGTCATTCCATCGGTGCTACTTACCGCGCGAAGCGCTACTACTTGTTCGTAGGTCCTTTCATCGCCCATAACCCCCACGCTTTGAACCGGTAATAAGATGGCGCCCGCTTGCCATATTTTGTTATACCACCCAGTATCTTTTAAAATATCCATATAAATAGCATCAGCTTCTTGCAATAACCGTACTTTATCCGCCGTGATATCGCCTAAAATTCTAATGCCTAAACCTGGTCCAGGAAATGGATGTCGGTGTAATATTTCGTGTGGCAGCCCCATGGCATCACCCACTCTTCGCACCTCGTCTTTAAATAAGCTACGCAATGGTTCGATGATTTTCAAATGCATGTCTTCCGGTAATCCCCCAACGTTGTGATGGCTTTTTATAGTTGCAGAAGGACCTTTAACGCTCACGCTTTCAATAACATCTGGGTATATAGTCCCCTGAGCTAACCATTTAGCATTGCTTATTTTTTTGCTTTCTTCTTGAAATACTTCTACAAATACTCTTCCTATAGCTTTGCGTTTTTGTTCTGGATCGGTAAGACCTTTTAATGCATCGTAAAATTGTTCGCTTGCATCAACGGCAATAACATTCAAATCCAAGCTTTTGTAGGCTTCTTGTACCGATTCAAATTCATTTTTCCGCAACAAGCCATTATTAATAAAAATACAATGCAATTGTTTGCCGATAGCTTTATGCAATAACAGGGCAGCAACGGAAGAATCTACCCCCCCGGAAAGTCCAAGAATTACTTGATCTTCGCCAACCGTCATTTTAATATTTTCAACGGTATCATCGATAAAATGCCCTGGAGTCCAATCTCCGCTGCAGCCGCAGAGATCATAGGCGAAATTTTTCAATAATGCCGTGCCTTCCGAACTGTGATAAACTTCCGGATGAAATTGAATTCCATAAGCTGGGTAAGTACTTTCAAGTTCAAATGCGGCCACCGGAATACTATCTGTTTTTGCGATTACGGAAGCATTTTTTGGCAATTCCATTATACTATCGCCATGGCTCATCCAAACTTGACTTTCAGGGCTTAGACCGGACAATAAAGGGGAACTAGAATCAGTGATTAGCATTTGTGCTCTGCCGTACTCTCTATGGTCGCTTTTACTAACCAATCCGCCATTTATTTTTGCCATTAATTGCGCGCCATAACACACCCCTAATAACGGACCAACAGTAAGCAAAGCCGCCAAATCAATATTGGGGGCATCCAATTCATTTACAGAACATGGACTTCCACTTAAAATGATTCCCTTTACATCGGAACCAATGGTTGGGATATGATTATAGGGATGAATTTCGCAGTAAACGAATATTTCACGCAGTCTGCGAGCTATTAATTGGGTATACTGAGATCCAAAATCAAGAATAAGAATTTTTTCGGTCATTTGCTACCGCAAATTTAAGGTAAAACCTCCACTTGCAGTATTTGTTTTATTAGGGCAAATGCTGCATTTGCTGTGCGATGGGTAAATTGTTCGCGGTTCCCAATCATTCGGTGTTTTTTTACGATTATTTCACCGTTATAGCAAACACCAATAAATACTAGTCCTACAGGTTTTTCATCGGTACCTCCGCTCGGCCCGGCAATTCCCGTAGTGGAAATCCCTAGTTTAACATTGAATTTTTCACAAATTCCACGGGCCATGGCAGACGCCACCGAATCACTTACTGCACCATTGGCGATTAAATCTTCTTCCTTAACTCCAAGTTCGCGGACTTTTACTTCATTGGCATAGGCAACCAAAGATCCTGGGAAAATAGCCGAAATGCCAGGTTCTTGCATCAATTTATTGGCGATATACCCTCCTGTGCAACTTTCGGCGGTGGAAAAGGTTATTCCCTTGGATAGTAAGTATTTTGAAATAGCTTGAGCCGGATCTTGATCGTTTAAACAAAAAACATCGCTACCTAATTCTTGTAGCAAATTATTGAAAGAGGTATCAAATAATGATTCGGTTATAGAGGCATCGGTTCTCGTTAATCGAAGTTTTACCGTATTAAATGTTGGTAGGTAGGCTAAACTTATTCCTTTAGGTAAATTGGATTCGTAGGGTTCTAGACGCTTCGATAGCAAACTTTCGGCAATCATAACCGTTACCAAAGACTTATGTAAAACCTTTGGCAATGAATATTTTTGGGTAAGTCGAGGTAATAAAGACTCTTCGGTTATTGTATACACTTCATTAGGTACACCGGGCATTGAAACAACAATTCCCTGTTCATTTTCAAACCACATTCCAGGAGCAGTTCCAGCTCGATTAAATAAGGTTTCACAAACTGCGGGTAATTCCGCTTGTATTAAATTTGTTTCCAATAGTTGCTTACCGCGCTGAGCGAAAATAGCTTCTAAATGGCGTATTACAAGTTCATCGGTTCGGTATCCGCAATTAAAATATTTACACAATGTATGTTTGGTGATATCATCCTTGGTAGGTCCCAACCCACCCGTGATTAATACGATTTCCGATCGAGTTTGAGCCAGGCTAATGGCCGATAATATATCACTTTCTTTATCTGAGATTGTTGATTTGTAATTGATTGTAAAACCATGTTCCCCAAGTTTTTTACCAATCCATGCACTGTTGGTATCGATAGTTTGGCCCAATAATAATTCATCTCCAATGGTTATTATTTCTGTTTTAATTGCTGTGCTTACCATGGTATTACAAAAATACTTCCACCTGTGCATGGTTGTTAAGGTTGATTAATTAAAATTTACTACGATTTTTGCTGACAATAGCATTTAATCATCCCTGCCAACTATTTTTACTATGGCTTCTGAATCAATAATAATTTATACCGATGGTGCCGCACTTGGAAATCCAGGCCCAGGTGGATATGGTGCAGTATTAATGTTTGGTCCGCACCGAAAAGAAATATCTGCAGGATTTCGGTTAACCACCAACAATCGAATGGAGTTAATGGCAGTTATTGAAGCATTAAGAAATATTAAAGTTGCTGGTTTTTCTGTACAAATTTACACCGATAGTAAATATGTGTGCGATGCTATAGAGAAGCGATGGATTTTCGGTTGGAAAGCTAAAGGTTGGAAAAATGTAAAAAATGTTGATTTATGGTTGCAATTTTTACCCTTGTTGGAACAATTTAAGCCCAAGTTTCATTGGGTAAAAGGACATGCGGGCATCGTTGAAAATGAACGTTGTGATTTGCTTGCAACTACCGCAGCCCAAGCATCACCCACGGATACAGATTTGGAATATGAAGCGATAAAAAATGGTGGACAGCTACTTTGATAGTGATTTTTTTTACCATTACTCAATGTCGTAAAATTCCAATTTTGGTAAGTTGAGTAATGGATGTAAATGATTGTTTCTTATTTGGAGTAACTTAGAATTAAATCCTTCGCAGCGGAAACCGCTGAGGATGTTGGGTTATTTCCACTAAGCATGATTGCAATTTCTTGTTCTCGATCTAAAGTTGTTAAATATCTCGCCCGAGTTTCTGAATATTCATCCGAATGTGATTTATACACGAATAGTTGATTTTCGCCTGCAGCAGCTACTTGTGGGAGGTGAGTAATCGCCAATACCTGCTGATGTTTTCCCTGTTCTCTTAGTAATGTGCCAATTCGGGAGGCAACCTGACCGCTTACACCAGTATCCGCTTCATCGTAAATCAACGTAGGTAACGATTTTTTCTCCGCTATCAGATTGCGTATACAAAAATTCACCCGTGATAATTCACCCCCTGAGGCCGATTTTTGAAGTTCTTGTAACTCCATTCCGCGGTTTGCAGAGAATAAAAACAGCAGCGTATCCTGTCCGAAATGACCCATTTCGGTAGGTGATAGTTTCAATTCAATTTGAACATGAGCCATTTCCAATAACCGTAAATCATCTTGGATTCGCTTGGCAAATTCGCTAAGTACGCTGTTTCTCTTGATCCTCAAATCATGGGCTAATTGACCGCGTTGAATGGAAATTACGTCAATTTCTTGTTGTAGTGAGGCAATCGAATTTTCTATCTGTTGGGTGTCACTTTCCGATTGCTGTAATTCCTTTGCAAGCTCAATTAATCCTAAGGTGGTATTAACTCTGTGTTTTTTTAATAAATGCTGAAGTTTTGAAAAACGCTCCTCGAGTAATTCAAGCTTTTCGGGATTTGGATTAGACTTTTCACCTGTGGTGCCGAAATCGCGCGCTAATTCTTTTACTTCCGTAAGAATAGATTCAATGCGCTGGTTAAACGATGAAAAATCCTCGGAAATACTCAACATCCCCTTAGTATTTTGTTTGATTTCCGATAATAACGTATAAATAGATTGCTCCGAATCTAGAAGAATATATCCTGATTTAGAGCAAATAGAAACTAATTCTTCCGCAGCATTCAGAAGTTTAATTTCGTTTTCTAGGTGAGTCTCTTCGTTCTCTTCTGGGTTAAACTGTAAAATTTCCTCCAGTAAAAATTGCTTGAATTCTCTTTCTTGGATTCGTTGCTGAAGCTCTGCAGTAAGCTCTTTTATTGATTTTTCTTTTTGAATGTAATTTTTATGAACCGATTGAAATTGTTTCAATAATTCAGTGTTACCAGCATAAATATCAATGGCATTTAATTGTTCCGATGATTTGGTGATTGATAAGGAACTGTGTTGCGAGTGTATTTCTAATAAGTAGGTGCCTAGATTTTTCAAGTCCGAGACCTGAACTGGCGAATCGTTGATAAAAGCGCGAGATTTACCCGTAGGTAACCACTCCCTGCGGATTACCGTTATAGCATCGTATTCCCAATTATTATCGGTAAAAATTTCGTTAAGATTTAACTTGCTAATTTCAAATTCCCCTTCAATAACACATTTGTTATCATTATTGGGAATTGCCGTTAGATCAGCGCGTTCACCCAATAATAACCCTAAAGCTCCTAAAAGAACACTTTTCCCGGCACCAGTTTCCCCCGTTACACTTGTATAGCCCGGGAAAAATGTGATCTCAGATTCCTTGATAAGGGCGTAATTCTTGATTAGAAGTTTTTGAAGCATGCGATTATCGAGTAATAATGTTATTTAACGTCCAAAGGTTGTCCTCTATGTCTTTTTTTCGTTCTATTGCCTCTTTAAATGGAGTGAAAACTATGTCTTTACTAATTACACCAACGGCTTCGTTGCGATGACCTTCAAGGAGTGCTTTTACTGCGTGTGCGCCTAATCGGGAAGCTAATATTCGATCATTTGAGGTAGGTTTTCCTCCTCGTTGTATATGCCCCAAAACGGTAACCCTACAGTCGGTTTCTGGATGATGATCTTGGAAGCGTTTAGCTATTTCATAAGCATGGCCTTCTTGCTCACCTTCAGCCACCACGAAAATAGAGAATTCTTTTTTTCGTTCTTTTCGCTCGTATAATTCAACAATTTCTTCCAATTCGTGTTCCCGCTCTGGAACAAAAATTCCTTCTGCACCACCGGCAAGCCCTGCATGCAATGCAATATGCCCAGAATGCCTTCCCATTACTTCTACAAAGAAAATCCTATCGTGTGATTCCGCAGTATCTCTAATTTTATCAATTGCTTCTACCGCTGTATTAATGGCCGTGTCATAACCGATGGTATAATCGGTACCCCATAGGTCATTGTCGATAGTTCCTGGACAACCCATGGATGGAATTCCGTACTCTTGCTCAAATATCATGGCTCCCGTATAGGTTCCATTTCCACCTATACACACTAAGCCATCGATATTGTGTGCTTTTAAATTTTCAAAGGCTTTTTTTCTGCCTTCGGGGGTCATAAAATCTTTACTACGTGCTGTTTTTAGTATTGTTCCACCGTATTGAATAATATTGGCAACGCTAGACGCCGATAGTTGACAAATGTCATTTTCTATTAATCCTTGGTACCCGCGTTTAATACCAAAGACTTCTATATTGAAATGTACGCATGCCCGCACTACAGATCGTATGCAAGCATTCATTCCAGGAGCATCTCCGCCGGAGGTTAAAACTGCTATTCTTTTCACAACCACAAATCAACTACATTTTTAGTTGCGAAATTCAATAAAAAACCCCGACGAATCGGGGTTTTTGCAAATCTTATGCACAGAGAACTATATTTCCCTGTTCAATAATAATTAATCGGTGATTTTCTTGTAAGAAAATTCGATGTAATCGTTGTGATTACCAATAGTAGTTAAGTCTTGTATGTTGGTGACTTTTATAATGTAAAGATTAAAGGGTAAATCTTGACCAGATTTCACCAAATAAACATCATCTTTAGCAATGCCAGTAACTTTATCGGTTGCAGTTGCAGCATTCGCTTTCCACAAGTTGTACAAGAAAGTTGTGGTATTTGCAATACTGAAATCATTCAGAGTTACTTTTACAAACTTGCTGCCGTTTCCAGAAGTCCAAGACTTTGAGAATTGTGCATCACCAGAGGCAGTCATATCCAAAAGATCTTTTTTAGTCTTGTCTAACACACTTGGTAACACTTCAAATGTAGATTCTAAATCATAAGCATTGCCAAAATTTAGATTCAAAGAATTCCAAACCTTTTGCAATTGGAAACCGATCAATGGAACGGTTGGAGGAACAACAGTAATGTCTACAGAGGTTTCTGCAGTTTTACCGTTGGCATCAGTAGCTTTAAAGGTTACTTTAATAACGTCTCCAACAGAACCTGCAATCATTTTACTTAATACATAACTTACAGTTTTTCCAGAAACTGATGTATCTTGAAGTGTTGCAGCAGATGCTCCGTTTTTAGAAGAAGTAACTGTGATTTTACTTAGATTTTCTGAACCAGCTGTAGCCGAAATAGAGAATTTAAGAATAGAATCACTTTGAATGGTTGTGTTTGCGCTAACAGTTCCAGCAGCAGCCGTTAAACTGATAGTAGGTGAAGGATTGGCGGTTTCGCCACCACAGGATGCTAGGAAGGCCAAAGTAGGCACAGCCAAAGCCATAAGAATGTGTTTGAATTTCATAGGTTTTAGTATTTGATTTTGGCAAAAATCGTAAATCATATCAGTATTACCAAAACCCTTTTAAACTTTGCATTAATTATTTCTTGAGACAAATTGTCATACCCGTTCATTAATTTATTGGAATTTGTCGGTTTTTGTTCTTTGGCATATCCCTTGTTAATTTAAAACTAATGTTTAATAGTGGAGATAGCTTGTTCTTGAATAATCAAGATAATGATGATATGGAGGATGCTCCCGAATTCTTGCCTCTGTTTTCTAAACAAGAAGAAGATGAAAGTAATCGCATGGAGGTGCCCGATGAAATGTCGGTACTTGCTATGCGTAATACTGTGCTTTACCCTGGGGTAATCATTCCAATAACCGTTGGCAGAGATAAAAGTATCAAACTCATTAGAGAGGCTAATCGAAAAGAGAAGACGGTGGTGGTAGTTGCTCAAAAAAATCCACAGGTAGAAGATCCTGCGCCCGAAGATTTGTACAGTATCGGTACCCTTGCTAAGATAATTCGATTGATGAGAATGCCCGATGGAAGCTCTACCGTAATTATTCAAGGAAAACGAAGAATTAGAATTGAAGAGTTTACACAGATTGATCCATTTTTTAAAGCAAAAATTTCAACCTTGTCCGATGAGGAAAATATTGAAGATAAAGAATTTAAAGCAATTATAGATTCTATCCGAGATATTTCTCAGAAGATCATAAATCTTGCTCCAAATATCCCGTCTGAGGCTGCAATCGCACTCAAAAATATCGATTCTTCTACCTTCTTGGTTCATTTCGTAGCTAGTAACCTAAATATTTCGTTGGACGAAAAACAAGACATTCTGTCTGCAACTGATGCCAAACAACGAGCCACTTTAGTACTTACCTATGTTACCAAAGAACTTCAAATGTTGGAGTTGAAAGACCAAATTCAGAATCGGGTAAGAACCGATATCGATAAACAGCAAAAGGAGTATTTTTTACAACAACAAATTCGTGCGATACAAGAAGAACTAGGCGGAGAAACACCCGATCGCGAGGTGCAAAATTTGCGCGAAAAAGGAAATCAAAAGCACTGGCCTAAGCCTGTACATGAACATTTTAATAAAGAATTAGATCGATTGATGCGAGTGAATCCCGCTTCACCCGATTATTCAGTAGGATTAAATTATGTTCAACTGATGTTAGATTTGCCTTGGGAGCAATATACCGCTGATAACTTCGATATTAAACACGCCCAAAAGGTATTTGATGAAGATCATTTTGGTCTAGAAAAGGTAAAAAAACGGATTATCGAATATTTGGCAGTTCTAAAGTTGAAAGGAGATATGCGGAGTCCGATTATTTGTTTGTACGGACCTCCAGGAGTAGGGAAGACCTCCCTTGGTAAGAGTATCGCTAGAGCTTTGGATAGAAAATACGTACGAATGAGTTTAGGCGGACTTCATGATGAAGCTGAGATTCGTGGCCATAGAAAAACCTATATTGGAGCTATGCCAGGCAGGATCTTGCAAAATTTAAAGAAGTCTGGTTCTTCTAATCCAGTGTATGTGTTGGATGAAATAGACAAGTTAGGTAGAGATTTTAGAGGCGATCCATCTTCAGCGATGCTGGAAGTTCTGGATCCCGAACAGAATACAACATTCTATGATAATTATTTAGAATTAGATTACGACTTAAGTAAAGTTTTGTTTGTTGCTACAGCGAATTCGTTGGATTCTATACAACCAGCCTTGTTAGACAGGATGGAAATTATTGAAATTCAAGGGTATAGTTTAGAAGAAAAAGTGCAAATCGCTAAGAAATATTTGATTCCTAAACAAAGAAAGGCCCATGGATTGAAGTCTGCTCAGTTTAAGGTATCCGATAAAGCGCTAGAAATTCTAATTGAACAATACACCCGAGAAAGCGGTGTTAGAAGTCTAGATAAACGAATTGCATCCCTGGCGCGTTCCGTCGCAAAATCTGTTGCCATGGAGGAAGAAATAAAAAAATCGTTGAACGAAATTGATGTTGAACGCATTTTAGGCAATGAAAAAATGGAGCCGGAAGCCTATGAAAATAACGAAATTGCCGGTGTGGTTTCTGGGTTAGCGTGGAGCCCTATGGGAGGGTCATTATTGTTTGTAGAAAGCAAATTGGTTCCAGGGAAAGGACAATTACAAATTACGGGTCAGCTTGGCGATGTGATGAAAGAAAGTGTAATGTTGGCAAGATCTTTCATTAAAGCGCATGCCGATTACTTAGAAATTGATTCACGTATTTTTGATCATTGGGATATCCATGTCCATTTTCCTGCAGGAGCCATTCCAAAAGACGGTCCATCCGCTGGTATCGCAATTCTAACCAGTTTAGCGTCATTGTTAACCCAACGAAAAGTAAAATCTAAGCTCGCTATGACTGGTGAAATTACACTAAGAGGTAAAGTATTGCCTGTTGGAGGTATCAAAGAAAAATTGCTAGCCGCTAGACGCGCTGGAATTACAGAGGTGATATTGTGCGATCAAAATAAGAAAGACGTAGAAGATATTGAACAGCAGTACCTTAAAGGAGTGTCCTTTACCTATGTAAATAACATGCTCCAAGTATTAGATATGGCTGTTACGGATAAAAAAGTGAAAAATCCGGTAGATCTATTAAAACCTGTTTTGGAGGCTGCAAAAGCTACTCCCAAGTAGTTTTCCTATATTTGTTTATGATCTTCAAGAAAATTTGGTCTTACTTGACATTCAAAAAGCAAGAAGGGCCCAGCAATTTAAATATAAAAGTAATGCACGGAATTAACCGCATTTCAATCCTTATGTTTTTAGTTGCAGTAGTTGTTATGGTTGTTCGATTTTGTAAATAGGGGTTTGCATTGTTTGGATGACGCATTTTTAATCGTATAAAACGGCCATGTTAAAGGTTTTTGCATGCTACTGTATAGCCAGTATTACTACTTTTAATCTACTAGCGCAAATTCGTAAACCGGTTATTGTACAATCGATTCATGTAAGGTTGTCACAAACCATAGCGGACCTTGAACAACAGCAATTGTTGCAAGTATTACCGCTATTTATGATTAAAGGAGACTCTGTGCATCAACCCATTGATTTTAGTGCAGATAAGCCAGGAATTAAACTTAATCAAGCTAAAATAGTGCTTCCAACGGGAATTTCCAATGGAATACATGCCTATGGTTTTAGCTATCATCAGCACGGAAAAGGGCCTTTCCCAAACCATACATTGATATTTGTGGAACGACCTTCGGGTATTCAAAATCAACCTACTAAAGTTTGGGCAGATGCAAACCACGATTTAGATTTTTCAAACGATTCAGTAACTGTTTTCACTCCTAATAAACCTGCTGTCTTATCACTAGAAACTGGTGAATTTGGTTACCGCATAGAATTATCGCTATTTAAAAACAATGAGTTTGCATCGTTCCAAAGTATGTATAAGGCAGCCATTGATTTAATTCGGGGCGAAAGAGTTTTTTTTGGGACTCAGTTTAGTTTTCGTGAAAAACGATTGAATACGGCGTACGGCGTTTTGAATCTGCAGGGTGATACGATTTATATTGGGGTGAAAGATGTAAATTCCAATGGATCATTGCTGGATGTTGGAATTGATAGGGTGGTACTGTCGCATTCTATAAAGCGATTTGAACTGGATAACAGTAAACCGCTAAGCGATAATTTAGCCTTAAACTGGTTAGGGAAGTCGTTTAAATTAGTGTCAATTACTGCACAAAATGAATTAACGATAGCATTTGATCCTAATTACAAGCCATCACGCAAGGAAATAAAATCATCCAAAAGCCTGTTGGTGGGACAGCAATTACCTCGTTTGAAATTTTGCTTGGCAGTAAAAAAGAAATCAAAATTTACCAAAACAAAAATGCGCCTTCGCTCGTATAAACCAAGAGTAGGAGCCCTAAAAAACGCACATTCCAGAAGGATGTGGACCAATAGATTAAGTGTTGATTCAGTTCAAACTTTGTTGGTAGTGTGGAATGCTTACGATAAACAATGGGACCAAGATTCTGCTACGGTGCATCACCTAGCACGACTTCCCAGAACCAAAGAATCTAACCTGCAAGTGATTATGCTGAATTTTGGTGGCAGTGGCAAGTATGTGCACCGATATAATCAACGCTACGAGCTAAACAATGCTATCCAAGGATTTTGTTCGGCTAACTTGGCACGAAATTTAAAAATTCAAACCATGCCTCAGTATTTTCTGTTAGATTCCAAGTTTCGCATAATTGCTATAAATCCCAAATTGTCTTCGTTGGAGATTCGCTGATTCAATCGATGTTAAGCTAAGTCACACTTGGGTTGGGAGCGCGGAAAATCAAATAAAATTGAAACAGAACAACGTGAAATGTGGATAAATACGATGTTTTTTAAAGGTTTTGCATATTTTATTAACATTTTTAAATAATTTGTTTAAATTTGCCGCCTATGAATAGAACTGCATTAACAGTAATTTTAATCATTTTATTGCTGTTTTCAATCGGAGGAAACACTTTTTTGTACATGGAGAAGTTGGGTGCTGATGAGGAAATTAAAGAGAAATTGGCCCTGCAATTATCTAAAGATTCTTTACAAAAAGAATTGAACCGAATGGAGGACTCTTTGAATATGGTGATTCAGACCTTTCAAGACGAGAACAAAACGTTAATTCTAAAGGTGGAAGAATTGGAAAGCGATAAGAATCCAAAGATACAGGCGGCCTTTGCCCAGATTTATGCGTTACGTAGACAATTGGCCGATGGTGGCGGCAGTAGCAGCTCTAGTAGTAGCACAACCGCCGACTATTCAGGTCCTTCTAAATCATCTACTTCGAAATCTACAAAGTCTTCAGGCTCAGGTAATATGAAAGTTGAAGATTTGCGCAAGCAATTGGAAGAAGCAAAGCGTAAGATTGCAGAATTGATGGCACAAGTTGAGCAATTGACCAAAGAGAAAGATGATTATTTGGCTCAGTTGAATAATGAAAAAAGTGCAAAAGCAATTTTGGAGGCTGAGAATATAGATCTTAAAGATCGTTTAGACCGAGGTGCTAGACCACAATTTGGGGCATTGTTGATCAACGGTTTGATGGACAAAAAAGGTATGTTAATGCTTACCGACAAAGCCAAAACGGTAGCTAAACTTCAAATTAATTTTGACGTTTTGGAGAATCCATTGGTTACACAGCCAATTGAAGAGGAAGTAATTATTAGAATCATTGATCCTAACGGAAATGTGGTAACAACCAATGCTAAATTAACCGATAAAAGCAAATTGGCTTCAATGAATCAAACTATTACATTTGATGGTGGGTTACAAAAAGTTAAATGGTCGTATCCTGAAAAAGGTGTACTAACAGGTAAGTTGTTGAAAGGCAAATATGTAGCAGAGTTGTGGACCCGTGGTTTGATGCGTCAGAAGAATAATTTCACCTTGGAATAAATTAAGCATTTTCTATTGATGGTATTTTAGGTGTCATCTAGATGAAAGAAGCATATCAGTTTGAGAAAGCCCCGGAAACGGGGCTTTTTTTATACAGTATCGGTTACTTTATACACTAATAATCTATACGCTTTATATAGAGATAATCTATACGCTTTAGATAGAGATAAACTATACGCTTGATTTAGTAATTACCTATACGTGGGTTAGGTTACCTATACGTGGGTTAGGTTACCTATACGTGGGTTAGGTTACCTGCAGGTATCGAGGAATGATCTCGCACAGGTTTTTTCTTTATTCTTAATATCTGGGTAACAAAGTGTTTTTTTAGTGCTAATAGGGTTATCTGGAGCTAATTATTTCTTTTCTGAGTTAGCTCTGAGTTAGAATAACTCATGGTTTATTACCTGCTGTTTAAGTTATTGAGGTGTAGAAAAATAAAAGCCCCTATTTAGGGGCTTTTATTTTACAGTTCTTGGTTTTAATAAGCATACGAAAGCAGGAAATTAATCCCTGCCTTTCGGTCTTAACATCGTGTCTGGATCGTAATGTTTACCCATCCAACCATATATGCGTGCTTTCGCTCTTTCGTTGATGTAATACATTGCAGGAACGAGTACCAAGGTTAAGAATGTTGCAAAACCTAATCCAAAGATCATCGTCCAGCTCAAAGGTCCCCAGAATGCAACGTTATCACCGCCTAAATACAAATGAGGGTTGAATTCGCTGAATAAGGTAGCAAAATCCATATTTAAACCAATCGCCAATGGGACTAATCCTAAAATAGTTGCTGATGCCGTTAATAAAACAGGTGTCATACGTGTTTTACCCGCTTCGATAATAGCTTCTCTTAAGCCCATGCCTTGTTCTCTTAACAAGTCTGTAAATTCAACCAGAAGAATTCCATTACGAACTACAATACCGGCTAATGCTACAATACCGATACCTGTCATTACCACCGAGAAATTCATATCGAAAATGGCAAATCCTAGTAATACCCCAATGATCGACAGGAAAATTTCGGATAAAATCAACAAAGGTTTAGTGGTAGAGTTGAACTGAGTTACCAAAATCAACACAATCAAACCGATACTAGCTAACATCGCTACACCTAGGAATGATTGGGTTTCTTTTTGTTGCTCCTGTTCACCGGTCATTTCAATCTCTACTTTGTCTGATTTCTTAAATTGCTTAATTGCGTTATCAACGTTGGCAACTACTTCGTTGGTTGCATAGCCTTTGATTACGTTCGAAGATAATGTAATTACTCTTTTTTGGTTAAGACGATTAATGGCTCCGTAGGTGTTAGTATACGTTGCAGAAGCCACGGCACTCAGAGGGACCTGACGAATTCTTCCGCCCATTAACATGTCTCGATAAACTATCTTCATGTTTAACAATTCATCCAAATTGTTGGTTGATTCTTTGTTTAATCGAACCATAATGGGGTAGTCTTCATTGGCATCTTTGAATTTACTTGCTTCGGTACCATAGATACTACCTCTCAACGCCATTCCGATTTGCGCCGTACTAATACCTAATCTATTGGCTCTTTCTCTATCGATTACAATAGTAACTTCAGGTTTGCTACTCACGAAGTCGGTTTTTAATTCTTCAACGCCAGCAATATTCTTGCCGTTTAAATAAGCTTTTAAATCGGCAGCAGAACTTACTAAGTCGTTAAACTCATCCCCACGAATTTCAATATTAATAGCTTTACCAACGGGTGGACCGTTTCGTTCTTGCTCTACAACTATATCGCAACCGGGTAGAACTCCAATTTTATCGCGAATCTGTTTTAACATTTCAGAGGTACTTCTACCTTCACGCTTTGCAAATTCTACAAAGGCTACTGTAATTTTACCTTTATTACTGGCGGTAGTTCTATCGCCACTATTAGGATCAGTAGCACCAATGGCAACATTGGAAATTACACTTTCAACCAATGGGTTTTTCTCACCGATAACTTCAAAAACTCGTTTTTCGGCAATTTTAACCATACTGTCGGTATATTTTGCATTAGTACCCGTAGGTAATGTTAAGTAAACATAGGTAAAATTAGGTTCTGCTTGCGGGAAGAAATCTACCCCTGGTTTCCGAATAATGGTAACCACAACAGAAACTACTAATAGCACAACGGTACCAAGCAGCATCCAAACGGGTCTACTTCCAACAATAACCCAGCTTACAAAGTTCTTGTAACGCTCTTGGAATGCTGGCCATGTTTTGGTTTGAAAAGTTTTAATCACATTTTTCAACCAAAAATGGTGCATTGCATACATTAAGTATAAGAATACCAATAAATTACCAAGTCCAAATCCGCCACCCACATAGCCAAAAATCGATATAACCGCAAATAGAATGCTAGTACGTTTGAATGCTTTCTTTTCTTTTGCTACATCAACCGCTGCGTGTTCGTCTTCCATGAAATCCACGGCAAATACTGGGTTAAATATGTAGGCAACAAGTAGAGAAGCCAGTAGGGTTATTATTAGGGTAACGGGTAAATAAAACATGAATTTTCCCACAATACCGGTCCAAAATGCCAAAGGAACAAAGGGTGCGAGGGTTGTGAGCGTACCTGATAACACCGGCATAAATACTTCACCGGCCGCTTTCTTAGCTGCAACGGAAATAGGCAGTTTCTCTTCGTGGAAAATACGGTGTGTATTTTCAATTACTACAATAGCGTCATCCACCACAATCCCCAAGGCTAGCAAGAATGAGAATAGAACAATCATGTTCAAACTAAATCCTAAGGAAGGCATTATCAAAAAGGCTACGAAACAGGAGAGAGGTACACTTAAACCAACGAATATGGCATTGGTTGCACCCATAAAGAACATTAAAATTAACGTTACTAAAATAAAACCAATGATAATAGTATTGATAAGATCGTGAACGGTAACGCGTGTTGATGTACTTTGATCGCCTGTAAATACAACATTTAAATCTTTGGGATAACTGCCACTTTTTTGTAATTCATCGATAATATTTCTACAGTTATCGCTGGTTTCAATTAGATTCTCACCAGCACGTTTTACAATATTTAAGGTAATTACAGGCTTTCCTTCCAATCGAGCAAAACTCTCTTTTTCTTTAAAACCATCCACAATTTTTGCAACATCCTTTAAGTATAAAGTAGCGCCTGTGCCACTGCGAATAACAATGTTTTCAATGTCACTGACCGATTTGAATTCACCACTTACACCCAAACTGCGCTGCATGTTGTCTAAATCAATGTTACCACCGGAAATACGCATATTTTCGTATTGTATAGCACGAGAAACATCGTCCATCGTAATCCCCGCTGCACCAATGGCAGTTAAGTCAAGATTCACTTGAATTTCGCGATCCAATGCACCTACCATATCTACTCGGGTTACACTGGGTAAGCTCTCAATTTTGTCTTTCGCTAACTCTGCATATTTTTTTAAAGATTGCAAGGCGTAATCGCCAGAGATGTTAATGTACATTACCGGCAAATCGCTGAAATTTACTTCAACTACCGCTGGGTCCGACTTTAAATCCGTAGGTAAATCTGTTCTCGCCTTATCTACTTCATCCTTAACCTTGCGTTTTGCTTCATCTACCTTAACATTAGTTTCAAATTCTACCGTAATAACGCTAAAATCCTGAACGTTCATGCTCTTAAGCTTCTTTACTCCGCTGATAGATTTGATTTTCTTTTCAATCGGCTTTGTAATTAAATTCTCAATATCCGTAGGAGAGGACCCTGGATAAACCGTTTGAACAATGATCGTTGGAATTACAATGTCTGGAAATTTTTCCTTGGGTAAATTGTTGTAAGAAATAATACCTGCCAAAGAAATAAATAACGCCAGAATATAGATGCTGGTCTTGTTATCAATCGACCAACTCGTGGGTTTAAATTCTTTAAAATTAAATTTACTCATAGTGGTACCTATTACCCTTTAACCCATGCACCCGATACAATCTGACCCTCGTTAAGCTCTTGGAAGCCAACCACGATGATATTGTCAGATTCTTTTAAGCCCGATAGAATTTCGGTTCTGCCGTCGCTCGATTTACCGCTAACAATTTGGAGCTTTTTAGCAACAAAATCTTTTTTATCGTTTAATTCGGCAACCATTACAAATTCACCATTTTCTGTGCGTTGGATGGCATTAGTTGGTACGCTTATCGCATTTTTAGACTGATAATCGGTAATTTTAATTTTGGCAACCATATTGGGTTTCAAATTCTCGATAGCTCCCAATCGTACTTCTATTTTGAAGGTTCTATTCATTGGATCGATGAATTTTGAAGCGAATGAAACTCTGGATTCAACCGTTTTTTGAATACTTGGGAATTGAATTAAAACATTATCTCCAGTTTTTATCTTTTTAGAATAGGTTTCGGCAACTTCGGTTGTTACTTTAATATTACTCATGTTTACCACACGAAAAGCAGGAATTCCAGGCGCTGCTGTCTGCCCAATACGCAAATCAACACTTTCAATGGTACCCGCAATTGGGGACTTAATATTGTACATATCGATTTGTGCATCTAAAGTCGCTAAACTTTTCTCCAAAGCTTCTTTTTGATTTTTAGCCGTCAAATACTGGATTTCAGTGCCGATTCCACTTTCCCACAACCTCTTTTGTTTGTCAAACACGGTATTAGCAAAAACCAATCGATTTTCTAATTCTGCTCTGCCTTGGTTAATTGCACTATTATCAATTTTTGCTAAAATCTGTCCAGCGCGCACAGATGCTCCAGGTTGTACCAAAACAGCCGTAACAGTTCCAGGTACTTTAGCCATTGCTACCGTACTTTGATCGGCATCTGCAACACCCTCTAAAACAATGTAACTGGAGAAATTGGAGGGTTTTACCGTTTCAATTTCAACCATTTTAGAGTTATTGGCTCCATCCCCTTTACCAAGCTCATTCTCCAAAATTAAAATCTCCTCTTTAAGTTTTATGGTTTTGGTCTCCAAACCGTTTAACTCCTTTTTTAGTTTTTCTAATTGAGCTTGCTTATCCGATTTGTTTCCTGCCCCATCACCGCAGGCGCCTAACATTGCTCCTACTGCGATTAATGATATATATGCTATGTTTTTCATTGAATTATTTATTAAGGTTGTACGCTTTGACCAATTGCGTTTTTAAGGTCGATTTTTGAATTAACTAAGTCGTATAAGGCGTTCAAATAGTAATTGTTTGCCATTCTCATTTCCGTTTCAGCCTGAGTAATTTCTAGGGTACTGCCAACACCTTCTCGGAATTTTGTCATGCTTTTTGCATAAATTTTCTCCGCTAATTGTACATTTTGTTTTTGGATAATTACGGCTTGTAGATTTTGCAAATAGGAGTTTTTACTGTTTTCGTATTCCATCGTTGCGTACCGTTGGAAATTGTTTAAATCGTTCTGCGCTTTAGCTATTTTTAATTCTGTTTCACGGATTTTCGAACGTGTAGCTCCACCGCTATATATCGGAACTCTCAAACTCAAACCCCAAACATCCGATGGAACCCATGAATTGTTAATGGGTAAATTTCCTTGGAAGAAGTTAAACTCCGGCCGTTGCGTATTTTCTTGATGCTGATAGAAAGCAATTAAACTAGGGAACGAAGAGAATTTATATCTCTTTTGATCCAATTTACCCAAAGTAATGGCTTGTTCTAAAATTCTATTTTCAATTCTATTACTAACAGAAAATGTAGCAACTTCAGCGTCGGTTATTGAAATTGCAGCTTCCAATGCTTCCAAATCATCGGCTAACTCCAACGAATTTTCCATGGGCATTCCCATTTGCATTTTTAAAATATTTCGTGTTAGCAATACCGCATTGGCCAATTTCTCTTTTTGAAGTTTTAAATTAGAAACATTAAGTTCCAATCGTTCAACATCCAATTGTTCGGCAAATCCCTCTTTTCTAAGCGCTTGAACTTCAAATAAACTGCGTTCTAATAACACCAAATTGGCTTCTATCAGCGCTAGGTTCTTTTGAGTACTTACTGCAGTAATGTAAGATTTTGTAATGTTGTTTTCAAGGTCGCGAAGTGTTTTAGCTTCAGCCAATTTACTCATGTTCATAAATTGTTGAGTTGCCTGAAGTCCTACCATATAAGATCCATCCCATAATAATTGATTTACACCCAACGTTGCATTGGATGTAAATTCTTGTTGGAATTTTAAGAAGATAAAATCGGGAGCACCGGGCTGTTCTACGAAATTCTTAATCCAAGAACCTGGAACAGTTAAAAATTGTTGAAATCCAGCCGAAGCAGAAACTTGTGGCATCCCTAATGCTACCGTCTGTTTCACTGTTTCCTTGCTAATTAATACATCTTTCTGGGCATTTAGATAAGATGCATTGTGCTCCTTAGCATAAGCAATAGCATCGCGTAAGCCCATTTTTTGAGGACTAATTTCCGCGGATGATGTTGCCATGGGAGTTGCAGATTGCGACCAAGCTTGACCTGCAATTCCTAGAGCAATGGTGAATAATATATGTTTCATGAATGTTTTGGTGTTGTTTTTATACGTTAATTCTATTTTGGTTCTTCAATAAAAGTACTGTGGTTAGGCCATGTTACTTTTTCCAATTCTTCTAATCCAGAAATGGTAGAAATGGAACGTAAGTGATATTTAATGATTTCAACCACAGAAATCTTATGGTCGATATTTAAAGCTGCTAATGATTCACTTTCAAAAATGGCAAAGGTTAAAGCACTAAAAGCATGAGCAATTACTATATCGTTAAAATCTGCACGAAACAGACCTTGCTCTCTACCGTCGGTAATACTGCGCATTACATGCATAATTACCTTCTCCTCTCGAAATCGTGAAATCTTTTCGTAGGCTTCGGGGTGGTACTTTTTTAAATCGTTAATTAAAGCCGGATTAAGCTGATTATGACGTTGAATGATATAAGCAGCGATTTGCGCAAATCGTTTGATGGGATTGGATTCAGAATCCACTATAGCATTGATTTGATCGTCATTTTCTTTAACATGCTCGTTAATAATACTTAATACCAATTCATTTTTATCCCTAAAGCAGCTGTAAATAGTCTTTTTAGAAACCGAAATTTCTTTGGCCACATCATCCATGGTGACGCTACGAATTCCAAACCGATGAAATAATCGATCTGCTGTTTGTTGTATACGTACCATTAACTCCATAATCGCGCCGCGAAATTAGTGTTTTTTTGACACGTAGGAAACTATGGGTACGATTAAAGTTTCCGTGGTGAGAGAATATCGACGATTAGCGGAATTCTACCGATAAAGGGAAATAGGTCTGCGGACCGGTTAATTTTATAAGATTCTGAAAATCTTTGAATTGTCTTACACTTATGCCCAGTTTTAATGCGATTTTTTCCGCTTGCTCATCGCTAGATTTATCGCCGTTTAATAGCTTCGATAAGGCATCCTCTTTTTTGGGTAATTCAACAACTCTGTATTCTTTGATTTTAGCTTTTCTCGCCGCCGCAAGAATTGCTCGGTCTAACCCACCTAAAATATCAACTAACCCAAGTTCTTTGGCGTCTTCGGCCGTATAAACATGCCCTTGAGCGAGATTTTCAACCGCTGTTCTACTTAACTTTCTTCCCCGGCTAACAATGCTTAAAAAATCGTGATAGATACTATCTATCATCCGCTGCATATAGGCCGATTCCATTTCATTTAAAGGTCTATCTGGTCGGAAACCTGCCGACATACTTCCTAAATCTACGGTTTCGTAGGTTAATCCTAGTTTATTGGAAAACAATTCAGAAACATCCGTAAGTAATGCAAAAACTCCAATAGAACCTGTTATAGTATTTGGTAATGCAACAATACTATCCGCTACGCAACTTAAGTAATAACCGCCGCTAGCCGATACATCTCCGTAGCTAGCAATTAGTGGTTTTTCTTTTTTACATAATTCAATTTCGCGAGCAATTTCGTCGGAAGCTAAAGCACTACCTCCCGGACTATTTACGCGAATTACAATGGCTTTGATGGATTTGTCTTTTCTAGCTTTTTTTAAGGATGCAATGAACGTTTCACTTCCAATTCCAGAATAGGGGTCTTGTTTACCTGGCACAATCTCACCCACGGCATAAATAACAGCGATTTTATTCTCCGAATATGCATATGGATCCACGTCTTTCGCATAACTAGTAAACGAATACAGTTTTTCATCGTCAAATTGAACCCTGCCTTTTTTATTCAATTGCTTATACGATTGCTGATCTTGATAGGCTAATCCATCAATTAACTGAGCGTTTACAGCATCGGCGGGTAATTGAATTGACCCCGATAATGCTTTTTCCCATAATTGATTTTGATCTAGTTTTCTTGCTAAGGCGATATTCTTAATTTGATATCTATACAAGAGTTCTATGTATCGCTTAATTTGGTCTTTATTATTATCCGATAATTCTTTTTGAATGTAGGGTTCCACCGCACTTTTGTATTTACCCGCACGAAAAACTTGAAAATCTACCCCAAGTTTATCAAACAATCCTTTGTACATGACAAATCGAGAAGATAAACCGTTAAAATCAATCATCCCTTGCGGGTGCATATAAATTTGATCAGCAGCCGTGGCGATATAATACCCTGTTTCGGTGAATATAGTACCGTATGCAAATACAGGTTTGTTGCTCTTCTTAAATGCCAATAATGCCGAACGAATTTCTTCCGCCGTTGCTAAACCACCCTCATACATCCCGCAATCCAAATAAATGGCCGAAATCATCGGGTCTGACGCCGCTTTTTTAAGACCATTTCTGATGGCATTTAAACCAATGGCCTCCGCCATCGGAGCTCCAGTTGCTTCGCCTATTAGCTCGTTTAATGGATTTGCTTCGCTTCTTTCAGCAACGTTTCCCACTAATTTCAAATGCAAAACACTACCACTTTTTAATTCCGTTTGTTCCGCTTTACCAAAGTTAAATCCGCCACTTAAACTAGATATTAATCCGCCTACAATGGCAATCACTGTAATGATACCTAAGATATATCCACCAAGGCCAGTAAAGAAGTACTTTAAAAATGTTTTCATAAGGAGCCGTGCAAATGTAAGGTTAAGGGTATCAATTAGTCAATCTATTGTCGGTTAAATCAATTTAATTCAAGACGAATGGGCTGTTTCTTGTAATAATTTCTAACAGCTATAAATCAATTGAAAAAAATAACGCAATTTTGAACGTTGGCATGAACATTGTCCATGACTAATTTTATTGAACTATGATTAAAGCACCTACTAATTCGTCCTCTGTTTACTCAAGTTTTAATGTTTTTAATTCGATCAAACATTGGATAATTGTCTTGTTTGTTGGTTTTTCCTCTACTGCAAATGCACAAAGACCCTTGGGTCTGGTAACCAGTGATTACAACCAACCGTATGGCCAGTTTCTCAACCCTGCAGAGATTCGTTCGCCGTTGCATCGACAATTATTCATCAATTGGTATGGGAATTCTATTCAGTACAGCAATAATTTCATGCAGCAAGGTGCGCCTTACAAACAATTAGGCCGATGGGGTACACCAACGGTGGGGTTGCAATCGCCCATTGAAATCAATTATTTAAATGAATCGTATGGGTTTTCTATGACTCTACCATTGGATAATGTAGCGGGTTTAACCTTTGGATTCAGAGGTGTTTCAGGCTATTCAGTAAATGGATTAAGTGCTGATTTAGGAAATATTATTGCAACAGGTAGAACATTTTTATCGCAAAATGTTGGCAAATCCTTTGAAACAGGGCCATTTTCATTTAACACCGAAAAATATCAAGAGTATTACATGGGGTTTGGATCTTATGCCATGGATAAAAATGATAAGATTGAAGGTGGGGGATGGCGTTGGGGCGCTACCGCCAAACTTTTAATTGGTAATGGATCAATGAGTTTAAACGGTACCAAATTGGATTATACCATTCAAGATCCTTATTCAGTAAATATCAATGCCTTTGAAGGTAATTTTCAATTCAGTGATCCTACCTCTGTTGCTAACACTTTAGCCAGACCTTGGGGAATGAAATTTGATTACAGTTATGGTGCTGGTGCAGGGATGGATTTAGGATTTATTTATGAATCAAGACCCAAAGTCCCAACTTCTTGGCCGTCAACATTAGGGTCAAATTGCGATAAAGATAAATTTATGATGCCCCGTTGGAAATTTGGGGTAAGCTTGTCCGATGTGGGCTTTATTTCCTACGATGGAGATGCTCGTATAATTAAAGGGATGAATCGCAGCCAAAATTGGCAAATTGATTCTATGTTTTTTGTTAATAACCCATCTCATAACAGTACAACAATTGAAAAGAAGATAGAAAATTTAGATAATTCGGTATTTCAACAAGTTGGGATCGGTGGTCCTGCTATGAATGTGGAGAATACCAACAATTTTGTGACCTATACACCTGCCGCATTGAATTTTACCTTTGATTTTCGATTTAATACAAACTGGCATGTTTCTTCTCATTTAACAAGAAACATTAAACCCGAAGATGCTCCTGGACTCAGAAGAACTTCCTACTTTTCGGTTATCCCTCGATACGAAACGCAGAAGATTGAATACGGTTTCCCGTTGACCGCCTTAGGTGATAATTATGATCAAGCGATGGTTGGAGCTTATGTCCGATATGGTGCTTTTACTATCGGTACGAACGATTTGGCTGGCTTGGGTAAAGCGGCAAATCGCGATGGAATAAACAGTGGTTCATTTTATGTTGCACTACGCTCGCGTATTGGAGATTGTGGAAAGAATTGGTCGTATTACGAAAGAGAGGATACTTACGGTTGGGATTCTGCCGCTGCAGTTGTTGATAGTGCGATGATTGCTCCCGATGAAGCATTTAATAGACCCACAAAAAAAGATACGGTTTTTGTAGAAAAATTAAAACGTGACACTATCACCGTTCGCGATACCATTAGAATTAAAGAACCCGTACCGGCACCAACGGAGGCGCTAAAAAAATTACAAGCATGTGAAACGGCAAAAACCGAAGCATTAAAGGCGAAGACTGCTTCAGATATTGCGCTAACAGAAGCAAGAGTTCGTGCTACGGAGGCAGAGAAAAAAGCAGCGGATGCTAAAAATACTGCTGTTGCTTGTCAAAACGAATTAGTAACACAGAAAGAAAAATGTAAGAACGATTTAATGGCATTTCAAACGGAGTTGTTTAAAACTAAGGCGTTGCTAGATGCGCAGCAAAAGAACAATACGACTTTAGCAGAAGAAAATGCACGAATAACTGCAAAATTAGATCAGCAATTAGCCGAAAACGATAGACTTAAAAAGTCTCAGGGTGTGCCCTGCGATAAACAAACCAAAACCTTGGATAGTTTATTGGCTGTAGAACGGTTGAAAAATCAACAATTGGCGGCCGACTTGGCCAAAGCCAAATCAACCGAAACAAATGCAACAATAAAAGCAGTTGAACAAGATCGGAAATTGCTGGATCTGGAACGAAAATTATTGGAACTAGAAAAACAAAAATCAGCTTGCGATGCCCGAGTTGCAGATTTGCTGAACCAATTAAACTCAGCCAACAGCCAGGTAGCCGTAAATAAAAAATGTTGCGATGATAAAACCAATGAAGTGAATGCTGAGAAATCAAAAAATGCAGCTTTATTGGCGGAAATTCAAACGTTAAAAAATCAAGTTGCGGCCTTAACAAGTCAGAAAACAGCGTTGGAAAATCAAATCAAAACACAAAAGCCTTGCGAAGATTGCACACCTTATAAAACGAGAATCACTGCTCTTGAAAAAGAATTAGCAACGGCAAAAGGTACGATTTCAATGTTGGAAGAGCGCTTAAAAAATCAAATAGCAGGGGAGGATTGTACACCCTACAAAACCAAGGTGGCTCAATTAGAAAAAGATCTTACTACGGCCAACGCAAAAATTACTGCTATGGTAGCAGAGAAAAAAGCTTGCGAGGATAAATTAACCGCTGCAAACAATACCATTATATCGCTTAAATCCACAATTGCTGCTTTACAGAATGAAAAGAAGGCTTGTGAAGATAAGCTGGCGGCTCAATCTGGAACCTCCACCGGAGAAGATTGCACACCCTACAAAAACAGAATTGCCGAGTTAGAAAAACAATTGGCTACCACTAAGTCGCAGTTGGATGCAGAAGTATTAAAGACCAAGGCACTCGAACAAAAGTTACTGGGTTGTATCGATAAAGCGGCTTACGATAAAGCTTTGGCAGATTTAGAGGCGTGTAAGAAGAATTCTGCCGATTTAGAATCGCGTTTAAAGGCGTCTGAATCTGCTAGAAATACAGCACAATCAGATTTAACTACCGTGAAATCAAAAATTGCTGAGTTAGAAGAGAAATTGAAGAACTGCGGATCAACTACCAATTGTGATGAACTTAAAGCACAATTGGAGCAGTCAAAAATGGACTTAGAAACTAAGCAGAATGCATACAATGCTCTCAAAGCTGAATACGATGACTGTTTACAAACCTCTAAATCCTTACGTTCTCAGTTAAAAGAATGTCAGGATAAGCTAAGCGCATCTTCAGGTGCCTCTTCTACGGAATTACAAGCAGCTAAAGATGAAGTAGCTAAGTTAAAGAACACGATAAGCCAATTAAACGGTGAAATTGCCGCCCAAAAGAAAACCATTGAAGAGTTGAATGTTTTATTAACTGAGAAAGAAAGCCAGAATGTTCAATTAACTCAACAGGTAGTAGAGAAAAATCAGCAGTTGTCCAATTTGCAAACCCGTTTAAAACAGATGGAAGCGCAACTGAATGATTGCAATGGAAAACTTAAGAAATGTATAGAAGCGTCAGCGCCTCCAGCACCTGCTGAAGGAACCGGCGGTTAATGAATATGTAAACCTTGTTTAGCGATGCTATTGCTAACAATGAACACTATTGGGATTGATAGTTGAAATTATTAACCGAATGCTAAACAGGGCTATCTCAAATGAGGTAGCCTTGTTTGTTAAAATCTTGCATGCAACCGTAAATTGAGTCTTCTGCCCGTTAAGTAATCAGGCACTCCGTATCGGTTGTTGTCTAAATCTTTTATCCAACTGTAACTTATTACATTGTTGATGTCTAGCACGTTAAAAATATCTAAACTAATCCAAGCTTCGCTTAATCGCGCAGATTTTACCCATCGATTTTTATCAGCCGAAAAAGTCTTGGATAATCCCAAATCAATGCGTCTGTAGGGAGTGATAACGTTGGGTTTGGTTTGATATCGGAAAATTCCATCAAAATAATAGGGGATAGAGGTACCGATCACTAAACTTAAATTCACCCGAACGCTGGGGTTGTTTTTCAGTTGATCTTGGAAAACTGCCGAAAAATTTACCCTCCGATCCGTAGGTCTTCGTAACCACTGGGATTGAACTTCGGCGCCTGTAATATCCGTATACGAAATTTTTTCCTTGGTTTGCATTACCCCCAAGGTAAACCAACTTTCTAACCCTTTGGTAAACTCTCCATACAATCGCTGATCAACGCCCCAGGCATAGCCTTCCGATGAATTCACGGCATAATATCGAACGCGAATATTATCATACAAATAAGGAACCAAATCGGTTAAATACTTGCCATAAGCCTCGCTAGTATATTTAAATCGCTGACCACGAATCAGTAAATTGCGTTCCATCCCCAACAATAAATGCCAAGACTTTTGGGCTAATAATTGTTGATTTAATATTCCAGTGAAATTTCTTAACTCTCGATAAAAACCAGGTTGATGGTAAGCGCCTAGGGCTAATTTATAGGTAACCGAGGGTTTTCTCAAAGAATCGTGCGATACCCTAGCGTTAAACTGCTTATTCGGTTCCATTGTAAAGCTTATACGAGGCATCCATAGCCATTGCTCATTCACCGACCAATATTGATTTCTAATGCCGGCATGCAGCATTAATTGCTTTTTGCGGTTAAGCAACTGACTTACGGTGATAAAAGATTTTGTACGGAAAGAGGTTAATTGGTTTTTCGCAAATACATTATCATCCAAAACAATACTATCCATTAAATATCCTAGCAATGGAACATTGTAATCGGCACTATCGTTATAATACCATTCTTCCATTCTATCCAATAAATTCTCGGCATGAACCCGTACACCAAACTTCACTTGTTCTATAGTGGGAGCATTTTCTTTTTTTCCTAAAACTACGTGGTCCCACTTGCCAATGAATGCAGCTTGGCTAACGGCAGAGGT
>CANGWH010000012.1 GCA_947457565.1 Flavobacteriales bacterium | reverse complement strand
TCCCCCAAGGAATTTAACTTACATTAATTGTTATATGCGCTCATCCGAACGAAACAACCACTGATGCGCAGCCGCTATCAACGCATGCATTGGAATTTTGGTATGATCCAAATCCGTGTTTTCTACAAATGAATGCAATTCTTCCTGCAAATCGGGCGATGTTATCAAATTTCTGCAAGTAGCAGCTCGCGTGGCACATAGCCACTCTATGGCCAAAATTTGCTCCACATTGGCAATAACTTTCATCAGTTTTATAGCAGCATTAGCACCCATACTAACATGATCTTCTTGCCCATTACTACTAACTATCGAATCCACGGAAGCTGGCGTGCATAATTGTTTGTTCTGGCTGGCTAGCGCGGCAGCGGTATACTGCGCAATCATATACCCACTATCAATACCGGCATCATCGGCTAAGTACGGTGGTAGATCTCTCTGACCGCTAACCAAGAGAAATATTCTGCGTTCACTAATGCTACCTAGCTCTGATAAAGCTATAGCCGCGTAATCCAAAGTTAAGGCCAATGGCTGACCATGAAAATTACCACCGCTTAATACCATGTTCTCATTCTCAAACACATTAGGATTATCCGTTACCGCATTTAATTCCCTCTCCCAAATTTCAAAACAGTGGCGAAGCGCATCGTAGGAAGCCCCATGAACTTGGGGTATGCAACGGAAACTGTATTGATCTTGAACCTGTTTTTTACTTTGTTGTGCATTGGGAGATTGTAGTAAAATTGAAAGAATTTCGGCAGCTACCTCTTGTTGACCCAATTGATTCCGTACACGGTGAATAGGGGGTAAAAATGGTTCCACCCTGCAGTCAAATGCATCCAAACTCAACGCAGAAATCCATGGTAGCAATCGTTGTATCTTGGCGATTAAGTCATAGGCTTCCAGTGCATGAGATAACATAAACTGTGTACCATTTATTAATGCCAACGCTTCTTTAGGTCCTAAGCTTAATGGCTTCCATCCTTTAGATTCTAGCCACTGTTCTCCGCTCAATACAGGACCACCGGGCAACTCTAACAGCCCTTTCCCAATTAATGGCAAAACCATTTGGGAAAGAGGTGCCAAATCACCGGATGCCCCCAACGAACCCTGTTCAAACACCAACGGGAAAGCACCATCGTTGTACATTGTGGCCAATCGTTCAAACAGTATTGGTCGAACCGCCGAATACCCCTTGCTCATATTAAGCAATTTCAACCAAAGCATGGCTTTCACTCTACTTCGTGGCAATAACTCACCTACACCCGAAGCATGAGTAATTAATAAATTTTCCTGCAAATCACTCAGTCTACTTTCTGAAATCACTACGTTTTGTAACGATCCAAACCCTGTATTCACTCCATATACAGGAGCCGTTGCTTCTTGTAGATATCGGTGCAAAAATGCAACGCTGGCCTCCATTTGTGAACGAACATCGTCTGTTAGCGTAACAGATTCTGTTAATGCAACTAAAGCCTCATCCAATTGATAATATGCTTTCATTATTGAGGGAATTTTCGGGTTTCCTGAGCCCCAGTCACTAAATTTTTCATTACGTAGGTTTTTTGTTCCATTTCGGAATCACCAATTATAATTGCACTGCCAAAATTTCGTTGATTGGCATATTCCAACTGTTTCTTTAATTTCGGAGTACCTGGATATAGTTCAATTTTCTCACCTTGCTTTCTCAATCGGTTGCATAAATCATACGCGTAATCCAAGCAAGCTTCATCCATGGCACACACCAAACACGACTCGTGTTTTTCTGTACCCGCAGAAGGCAATAACGCTGCCGCCTGTAATACATCATAAATACGATCTAAGCCAAACGATACCCCTACCCCTGAAACGTCCTTCAGTCCAAACATCCCAGTTAAATTATCATACCTACCTCCGCCTCCTATGCTTCCAATTTTAAAATCAGCGGGTACCTTTCCATCATCCACCACCACTTCCATTACTGTACCTGTGTAATAGCTTAATCCTCGGGCCAACGACACATCCAAATGAACGTTTTGGTTGGATTCAACTAATGTTAAAATTTTTGAAATATCAAAAACACCCCGAACCAATCGCTCTTTAAACTCCTGATTATTTAATCCATCCGCAAAACTCCTAAGAGCCGCGAGTTTATCTTCATTGGTTGGCAATTCTTGTGTTTTCTCTAAAAATTCCCAGGCCGCAACGGTATTACATAATCCGCGTTCGTTTAACTCTTTCACCACCCCATCACTACCAATTTTATCGGCTTTATCGATAACAATCATAAACTGCTGCCAGGCTTCCAAGGATCCGGCCATAGGCACGAAGGCATCTAAAATTCCTCTGTGGTTAATTCGGATAACCACCCCTAACTTCAATTGAGCAAAAACTTCTTGATACATTTCAATAAGCTCTGCTTCCGACACAATGGAATTAGCCCCAACCACATCAATATCACACTGCCAAAACTCACGATATCTGCCTTTTTGAGGTCGATCTGCTCGCCATACCGGCTGCATCTGATATCGTTTAAATGGAAAACTAATTTTATCGCGATTCATCACAACAAATCGAGCCATCGGAACCGTTAAATCGTAGCGCAAACCCCGATCAGAAATTGACGGAGCCAATGCTTTTGAATTCTTTTCAGCCAACCATTGATTATCGGCTTTCGATAAAAAATCACCCGAGTTTAATACTTTAAACAACAGCTGATCGCCTTCTTCACCGTATTTGCCTTGTAGTGTTTTTAGATTTTCTAAAGCCGGCGTTTCTAAAGCACCGAAACCATGGGATTCAAACACTTGTTGCATAATAGACAAAATGTATTTTCGTTGAATCATGGTTTCAGGCCCAAAATCTCTAGTACCTGAAGGCAAACCCGGTTTTTCCATGCCGCAAATTTACTCCTATACACTTAGTTTGAAGAATTTGTTGCGAAAAATGCAAAAAATCAACCCTGTTTGGCATACTATTTGGAATTACCTTTGTTGATATGAAAAATTTTGTAATTGCCTTTTTCGTTGCTGTTCTTTTTCCCGTTTCATCGGCGCTTGCTCAAGAGACAGCCACTCCTTCGGAAGCCCCTTCGGTGCAGCTGAAAAACATCGATGGTGGTGCTGTTAATTTCAACAATTCCATTGAAAAAGGTAAAATTACCATCGTTTCATTTTGGGCAACTTGGTGCGGCCCCTGCATCAAGGAATTACAAGCAATCGACGAACATTATGCCGAATGGCAAGAAAAATACAACTGTAAATTGGTAGCGGTAAGTATTGACGATGCCAGAAATTCTAGAAAAGTAAAACCGAAGGTATTGGCTGAAAATTGGCAGTACGAAATACTCCTTGATGAGAATATGGATCTAGCTCGTGCAATGAACGTTAACAACCCGCCAATGACATTCATCTATGATCAAAATGGCAAATTGGTTCATTCTCACCAAGGATATATGCCCGGTGCGGAAGAAGAATTAGAGCATATTATCGCTGGTTTAGTGAAGAAATAATTGCTTGCAATTATCGTAGGTTGGAATAGCGGAATTGGTTGGAATTTGAATACCCTTTACACCGGCACCTTGAGCCGCTAACACATCACGTTCTCTGTCGCCAATCATTAGGGATTGAATTGGATTTATATCATATTGATGCAAAGCCTTCTCAATCATCAAACTACCTGGTTTTCTGCATAAGCACTTGCCAGAAAAATCCGGATGATGGGGGCAAAAATAAAAATCTGTAATTCTAAAACCATTGGCAATGCACAACCCTTGCAGGTACTGGTGCATAGCATGAACATCGTGGGGTTGGTATAATTGTTTATCCAATCCACCTTGGTTAGTTATAACGATTAACAAAAAACCATTGGAATGCCATGACTTTAGAGTATCAATAACTCCTGGCAATAGTTCAAACTCTGCTAAAGATTTTGTGTAATCGCCAGGATCGTGATTAATTACCCCGTCGCGATCGAGAAATAATGCTTTTTTATACAAAACCGACATTTCACTTCCCATATTTCCGTGCAAAATACCGTATTTTCGCAAACAATACCGTTAACCATGGCGAAAAATCCCTTGGTCATAATACCAACCTACAACGAAATCGAAAACATCGATAAGATGGTTCGCACGGTCTTTGCGCTACCTAGAGCGATTGATCTTCTAGTGGTTGACGACAATTCCCCAGACGGAACAGCGCAGTGCGTGGAACGTTTAATGACTGAGTACAACTCGGATTCAGGCAATATTCAACGGTTGAATATTTTAAAAAGAAAAGGCAAAAACGGACTCGGCACAGCATACATTGCCGGTTTTCATTGGGCGTTGGAGCAGGGTTACGAATATATCTGTGAAATGGATTGCGACTTTTCGCACCCGGTAGATCAGCTACCTAATTTAATTGCCAAATGCGAAGCTGGCGCCGATGTTTGTGTTGGATCTCGATACGTAGGGGGTGTAGTAAATGTCGTGAACTGGCCTATGGGCAGGGTTCTCATGAGTTATTACGCATCAAAGTATGTACAATTTATCACTGGTTTGAAAATTGCCGATACCACCGCTGGTTTTGTTTGCTATAAGCGCGAGGTATTAGAAAACATCAATATCGATAAAATAAAATTCCGTGGCTATGCCTTTCAAATTGAAATGAAATTTCGATCCAAGAAAAAAGGATACTCAATTGTGGAACATCCGATTATTTTCACCGATCGTACCGCCGGAACCTCAAAAATGAGCACCAAGATTTTCCGCGAAGCACTTTTTGGCGTAATTGAATTAAAGTTAAAGAGTATTTTTGGACAAATTTAATTGTTCAAATTTCGGTCGCTTTAAATGATCAAAAACGCGTCTATTCTGCGAGAACTTACAATCACCGCTGTTGTTGCAGTATTTTCATTTTTATTGCTTTCCTTAACCCCAAATCCCTTTCCGCTAACCTCAGACGAGTGCTTTTCTTTATACCACGCTCAGTTTCCAGTACCTACCATTTGGAAAGAACTAAGCAGAGGTAATAATCCCCCCTTATTCGAAACATTACTCCATTTTTGGATTCAACTTTTTGGCAATTCTGAATCTGCCGTGCGCACATTGCCCACAATCTTAGTTGCCATGTCCGCTGCATTAATCTGGAGAACTTCTAGAAAATTGTATTCAGCCCACCTACCCTCAATTCTTGCTTGGTTATTTTTTATTGGTAGCAATACCGTATTATTATTTGCCCATGAAATTCGAGCCTATGGCCTATTGCTCCTGCTTACAGTGATCGTTCAATCACTTTGGTTGATTCCAGAAAATCGTAAATCAACTATTCATAAATTGGCTTGGATAATAAGTTCAGCAGCCTTAGTGTATACGCATTTTTTTGGTTTTTGGGTATTGCTTGTACAAGGGGTTTTTGATTTAATTCGATATGTCAAACACAGAAATTCGCGTTCCTTTATTTCGGATTTTGCACCCTGGTTATTACTTTTATTGATATACCTGCCCTATCTCAGAATTTTAATTGTACGATTCTTGGATTCGGCAAGTTCAGGGACATGGATGGATCCTGCGCCTTGGGAAGGTCCCTATTTAACATTGTGGAAATTTACCAATGTTCCCATTGCCGTATTCCCTACCCTGCTATTATTGATATTAAGCGTTAACTCTTTGTTAAAAAACAGGACCATTGAAACAGTCAATCCAACAAAATCTCAACCCTATTTGATTGCTGCATTCGCAGTCCCTTTTTTTTGTATGTGGCTCATAAGCCTGCCCTCACCGCTCTGTATCCCTATGTTTAATGAGCGATATAGCAGCTTTGTTATTCCCTCGTTGGCCATCGTTCTAGCTGGACAAGTTAATCTAACCAAAACCAAACCTCTTGTTTCCTTAAAAAACCTTGGTATTCTCTCCCTTTGGTTACTGCTACTCATTGGCCAATATAGCTTCCGAACAATTAGCGTTAATCAAAATATTGATGTTAAATCCATTGCAACATCTATGAAAAAATCAACATCGGCAGCCATCATTTTAGAGCCAGACCATGCAGCATTCCAGTGGCTCTATTACACAAATCCCGAAAAATTCAAGCAATGGCGTTCCGATTCGATTTATCACCACATGGCTCAGCAACTTATACAACAACATGTATATATCTTAAAAACCGAAAATAGCCTCGATAGTTTTGGTTTGGCCTCAACAGATTCTCTGTATTATATTCATTTGGATAATCGGAAAACAAAACATACTCTAATGATTGAAAATCTAATCCGAAAAAAATTTACCATAAATACCGATTTTATCTCCATCCCCAATGCTGCGCCTATTCGATTTAAGTCTAAAACCACAGAGTTCTGGAAAATTCAAAATAACGAAGGTTAAATTGATCTTATTAATAAATCAACCGAAATTTAAATAGTCTAATCTAATTTTGAGTCGATGAAATTTAGGGTTCTTTTTGCTGCATTTTTATTGTTATGTGGTTCAGTTAAAGCACAAGAATTTGGCAGTATTGGGGGGACTCTTATCGATAAAACCACGAAAGAACCTATACAATTTTCTTTAATAACCTTAACCCCTGAACATCGAATAGCAAAATCTGATACATCGGGTAATTTTAAAATAGACAGTATTCCATTGGGGTTTCATGAACTACTAATTTCTGCTGAAAATTACGAAAATCTTGTACTAGACTACATTCGCATCATTCCGGGAAAGACACTAAGTTATACAATTGAGTTAGCCCCAATTACCGAAAAAATGGGGGTGATTTCAATTAACAAACGGCAGAACAACCTTATTAATTCGGTTCCGATTTCGATGTATACATTTAATCGAGAAGAAATCTCCATGAATCCCGGTGCGCAAGGAGACATTTTTAGGGCCATCGGAATGTTACCCGGTGTTTCTAGTAGCGGTGGGATTTATTCGGCCATTTCTGTTCGAGGACAAGGAGTTAGAGACAATGTTTACATGGTAGATGATATTCCTGTAACCGAAGTGGGTCATTTGGAGGGCAATTCTTTTTTTAACGACCCCAACGGCGGTAGATTTAGTATTTTCGCACCCAGAGTAATTGAAAAAGCAATATTTCAAGGCGGTGGATTTGCATCAGAATTCGGTAGAAGGAGTGCATCATTATTATCATTACAAGTACAAGAAGGCAATCGAAAAAATTTAATCGTAGATGGACAAATGGATCTACTTGGACTAACCATAAATTTTGATGGTCCAATTAAACAATTAAAAAACACTCAGTATTTTCTTTCCTTGCGCTATCAAAATTTCTTGGGATTGGTAAATGTGGTGGGATTAAAAGATATTGGATTACCTAGGTATGCCGATATTATTGCTAAAACGGTTACTCAAAAAAACAACCATAAAATAACCACCTTATTGGTAATCAGCCCTGAACGCTACACTCGCGATATCAATCATGCCAGAGCTGATAAAAATCTTAATCTCATGTATCTCCCCGATTTTTATCGCAACAAAACCATTGCCGGAATAACCGTAAAAAGTAGAATTTCAAATCGCTTAGATGTAAAAAATGTTGTTTATTTCACCGATTATTTTTCCGATATCAACGTAGGGAAAGCAATTCCGTTTACCGATTCCACCGGAAAATTAACCCAACGCATCAATAGTACGCTAACCAATCTTCAGGTGCAAAACTACTATGAACAAAAACTTGGATTTAGAAGTATTCTCACACTCTCCGTAAATGCTAAAAATACGCTATTGATAGGAATTGAAGGCGATAACACTCGAATTTTCAACCGTAGGAGACAAAATTATTTAGATACACAATATATCTATTACAAAGGCCAAAATTTACCAGGTCAAAACTACTTAATCATCAATCCTACCTTTGTTAACTCGGATTTTGATGCATCGACTAGAAACTTTTCTAGCTATGTTAATTTAAACAAGAAATTAACCCAACGTTGGACATTAAACCTAGGGCTAAGACATGATTACAATGGATTTGCGAAGCAACATACTTTTGGTCCGCGTTTGAACTCATCAATTGCATTACCTAATTTACAATCAATAAATTTAGCTTGGGGCATTTATTGGCAAGATCCTGTATTATCGGATATCGCTGACCACGGTTTACAGAATCCCTTAACCATGGAAAAAACTACGCATTACATCATTGCCTATCACAAATCATTTTCTAACAGCAGCAGATTTATTGCGGAAGCTTGGTACAAAGATTTCACCAATCTCATTACTCGACCCATTTTAGGCTATGTCTTTCAGTTAAATTCAGGCTCTGGATTTGGCTATGGTGTAGATTTCAACTACAGTAAGAAACTGTCTAAAGCAATTAGCGGCCAATTGGGTTACTCGTATATGCAAAGCAAACGAAGAAACGCGGCTTATGAAATGTTATATCCCTTCGCATTTGATCAGCCCAACCAAATCAACTTATTAATAAATTACAAATTTAGTTCTAAGTTTATTGCTAGTGTTAAATACCGATATGCTACAGGAAAACCATCCGATGAATTTATCGTACATAACAATGTCTTTAATACTGCCGATTATTATCGTTTCAGTAAGGAAATAACTGGAGTAAATCAACAACGTTTACCCGATTTCAATAGCTTGGATATCCGCATTAATTATAGTTTTTATTGGAAAAAAATAAATATTACTGCATTTTTCGATGCTGTAAATGTTAGAAACAAACAGATTCCAAATTTTGAAAACTTTAATTCATTTTCAGGTAAATCCTATTTTGATGGTTTGGCGATATTCCCAACCGGGGGAATGAAGTTTGAATTTTAATAATTTCCAACAGTCTCTATTCGCATCAAGCTATTTAATCAACTATATTTGCGCAACTTTTCTAATGGAAGGCGAACCTCGAAGTTGTAACTTAACCTATGCTACGCGTCTACTATCAGCGTCAGAATCGCGTGCACAAAGTGCAAACTCTGTCTCAGCTTGAGACATTGGAAGGATTAATTTGGATTGATTTACAGAACCCTACTGCCTCTGAAATTCGCGATGTTGAAGCAAATTTCGAATTTAAATTCCAGTCTAGGCAAGAACAAGTAGAAATTGAAAGTTCATCGCGATATTTTGAAACCGACGACGAAATAATCGCGAACTCAAACTTCCTTCAATTTGACCAAGATAGCACGCACTTTATTTCCAATGCTGTTTCTTTCATCCTACAAGACGATATACTATTCACCTACCGCGATGCTGATTTAGCGGCTTTTTCTGATTGTGTTAAAAAAATAAAAGGTTCCGGAAAGTCCTTTCATACAGGCAGACAGATTCTTGCCACTTTATTAGAAATGGGGGTTGATAACGATGCCGATTTACTAGAGAACTTAGCCCGGCAGGTAAGTAGTTTATCGAAGGACATGAGTTTTGACAGAGATCCAGACGAAGATCTAATTCTAGCCATTTCACGTTTACAAGAATTAACCATGGAACTGCGCCAGAATGCCGTGGATAAACAACGAGTATTAAGTGCAACCCTAAAAAGCAGAGAGTTTACAGGCGATGATTACGAACGCTTGCGGATTGTAATTAAAGATATTAATTCATTAATCGATCATACTAGTTTTAATTTTGAGCGTTTAGAATATTTACAAAACACCTTTATGGGTCTTGTAAATATTGAACAGAATAAAATTATTAAAATCTTTACCGTTGCCTCCGTTATTTTCATGCCTCCTACTTTAATTGCCAGTGTTTATGGTATGAATTTCGGCGAAAACCAACCAGAATTCGGCTGGAAGTATGGTTATGTTTGGGCCTTAGTATTGATGGTCTTATCCTCTTTAGGTACCTTATATTTCTTTAAACGGAGACGTTGGTTATAAGTTGATTTCTTTACAAATCAGCGAGCATTTCAAACTCTAATCGCACAAAAACGTTGGTATAGAGCGGTTAACGTTAATTGATTACCATGTTACTAAGAAAATCATCCACACTTATCAATACCATTGGGATTTTATTAGCAATCTTATTTATTTCTCTTTCTGAACAAGAAGCCACACAAATTCGAGACAATTACCGCAAGGCATTGGTAGACGAACGCTCAATTCCCTCGTTCAAATCCTACACTACCAAACACCAAAACATTGCCGTTGGTAAAGCATATCATGGAACAGCCTTGGCATTAGAGGCCCGCGCCGCTTGGTCGCCGTCTACAAAATTAAGTAACGCAAACTCAGCTTATTCATTGCTTAATGATGCAGTTAAACTTGAACCAAAGAATGTAGAGATCCGCTTTCTTCGATTAAGTTTTGCTCATGGAACTCCAGATTTTTTATCCATGAAATCCTCGATTGCCGAAGACAAAAAAATATTTCTGCAAGGCAATATAAGAAATCATCCCATAGGTGATATCATGCAAAAATTCATGACCAATAGCGGTCTTTTTAACGCAACAGAGAGGTCTTCTATTAAATAAAAACAGGCATCCAAACACCTTGAAAACCTGTCATTTAGATTCTTTTATTTATTGAAGTATTTTATTCTTTTCGGGAACTTTTTCAAGCTTCGATAGCAGCGATTCCTGGCAATACTCTACCCTCGAAATACTCTAATAAAGCACCTCCACCAGTACTTACATAGCTTACCTTGTGTTCAAATCCGAATTTATATACTGCAGCGGCACTATCCCCGCCACCAATTAAACTAAATGCACCATTTTCAGTAGATTCTGCAACTGCTTCAGCCACGGATCTTGTACCTGCCGCAAATGCATCCATCTCAAATACTCCCATCGGACCATTCCATAATATGGTTTTGCTGGATTTTAGCACCGCTGAAAAAGCTTCCTGGGCATTGGGCCCAATATCTAAACCCATCCAACCATCCGTGATTGAATCACTTTCCGTTACGGTTGTAGAAGCATCGGCAGCAAATTTATCCGCAATCACAGAATCCAGCGGCAAATGAATTTGCACACCTTTTTCGGCTGCTTTCTTCATTATTTCTAAGCACGTTTCTAATCTATCTTGCTCGCATAAACTGTTACCTATATTTCCGCCTTGCGCTTTAAAGAAAGTATATGCCATACCGCCGCCTATTAAAATATGATCGGCAATATTTATTAAATTCTCAACAATTAGAATTTTGTCGCTCACTTTCGCACCACCTACGATGGCTGTAAATGGTCGTTGAGGACTTTTCATTACCTGGTTTGCGTTCTCAACTTCTTTCGCCATTAAATAACCAAATGCTTTTTTACCGGTAAAGAACTGAGCCATTACTGCGGTTGAAGCATGGGCTCGGTGTGCAGTACCAAATGCATCATTCACGTAAAACGTGCCATAAGAAGCTAATCGCTCACTAAACCCGATATCGCCTTTTTCTTCTTCTTTATAAAATCTTAAGTTTTCTAACAGAAGCACCTCTCCCGCCAACAGTTCAGCAGATAATTGTCTAGCATCATCACCCATGCAATCCGTAGCAAATTTTACGGGTTTAGATAGCAGCGAACTTAAATGACTTACTATATGCTTTAATGAATACTTTTCCGTTGGACCTTCCTTTGGTCTGCCCAAATGACTCATTAATATCACACTTCCTCCATCGTTTAAAATTTTATTTATGGTTGGCAATGCTGCCGTTATACGAGAATCATCAGTAATCAAAAACGCAGCATCCAACGGCACATTGAAATCTACTCTCAATAATACTTTTTCTCCGGAAAAATTAAAATTATCTACGGTATTCATAATTTACTGGGGTATTACAAGGGGTTAGCTTGGTATAATTTGCTTTAATAAGGTTGACATACTAACGCGGGAATCCAATAGGTTCTTTAAATCTTCAATTTTCACGCGAGTTTGTTCCATGGTATCGCGATCTCGAACAGTCACATCGCCTTGGGTTAGTGAATCGTGATCAACGGTGATACAGAAGGGTGTACCAATAGCATCCATTCGGCGGTAACGTTTGCCAATACTGTCTTTGTCTTCGATGTACACATTGTAATCCAAACGCAATTGATTGTAAATTGATTCAGCTAATTCCGGTAATCCGTCCTTTTTTACAAGTGGTAAAATCGCTGCTTTCACCGGTGCCACTGCGGGGTGTAGTTTCAACAATACACGGGTATCACCATCAACGCTTTCTTCTTGATAGGCCTCACAAAGCGCTAATAAAAACAATCGATCCAGTCCGATGGAAGTCTCCACTACATAGGGAATATAACTTTCATTGGTCTCCGGATCGAAATAGCGTAATTTTTTACCACTAAATTCTTCGTGCCTACCTAAATCGAAATCTGTACGTGAATGTATGCCCTCAACTTCTTTAAACCCAAATGGGAATTGGTATTCAATATCCACGGCTGCATTGGCATAATGTGCTAACTTAACGTGATCGTGATAACGATAATGGGATGGATTAATGCCTAAAGCCATATGCCATTGCAATCGCTGTTTTTTCCAAGATTCATACCACCCTAACTCGGTACCTGGTTTAACAAAAAACTGCATTTCCATTTGTTCAAACTCTTTCATTCGCATGATAAATTGCCTTGCAACAATTTCATTTCGAAATGCTTTTCCTGTTTGAGCAATACCAAAAGGCAATTTCATTCTACCGGTCTTCTGAACATTCAAGAAATTCACAAAAATACCTTGGGCCGTTTCCGGACGCAGATACAGTTGGTCTTCCCCGTTTTCAATGGCACTCATCTGAGTGCTATACATTAAGTTAAATTGACGTACATCCGTCCAATTTTTAGAGCCACTAATTGGACAAACGATTCCTTCCTCTTCAATCAACGATTTGATACTCGCTAAATCACCAGATTCTAATCCGCCCTTCATTCGTTGATCAATGGAATCAATTTTTTGTTGATATTCAACAACACGGGGATTCGTTTCTCTGTATAAAGCCGCATCAAACGTTTCACCAAATCGCTTGGCCGCTTTATCAATTTCCTTTTCAATTTTTTGACGAATTTTCTCTTGATGATCTTCTAACAAAACATCCGCTCGATAGCGTTTTTTACTGTCTTTGTTATCGATCATCGGGTCATTAAATCCATCGATGTGGCCACTGGCTTTCCAGGTTTTTGGATGCATAAATATAGCCGCCTCAATACCCACAATATTCTGATTTACCTGCGTCATGGATTTCCACCAGTATTGACGCAAATTATTTCTTAATTCCACACCGTTCTGGCCGTAATCATAAACCGCTGCCAAACCGCCATAAATATCACTGGAAGGAAATACAAAACCATATTCCTTGCAGTGGGAAATTACTTTTTCAAAAATCTCTGAGCTCATTCAGCCGCAAAGTTAGAACTTATTCTTCCACATCATACTCTCAACGGGACGATTTGGCTGACCAGAATATTTAGCGTTAGCTTTTGTATTATAAGGAACCAAAATTTCGCCTTCTACAGGGAAATAAATAAGCTGTCCAATAGGCATTCCTGCATAAATACGCACAGGTTTCTTTACCGATATTTCCAACGTCCAATTCCCGCAAAATCCAACGTCCCCTTTTCCCGCAGTGGCATGGATATCTATACCCAATCTACCCGTAGAGCTCTTACCCTCTAAAAAAGGAACATGTGCATGGGTTTCTGTGTATTCCAATGTAACACCCAAATAAAACACCTCTGGTTGCAAGACAAATCCCTCCTCAGGAATATCAAAATGCTCAATGGTATTATGTTTTTTGGCATCTAACACTTCATCGGTATAAATCGCCAAATGCTTACCCAAATGTACGTCGTAACTATTACTGCCAAGGCAAGAACGATCGTAGGGTTCTACTTTAATCCTTCCGGCTTCAATTTCTTCTAAAATGCGTTTGTCGCTGAGAATCATAACGCAAATATAATAAGCCCCGATTAGGAATACACGCAGCCCCCTAAAAATCAGCCCTTTATACCTAGAGTTTGGCAAAGATTGCAAACTCAAAAAAATCATTTGCAAATTCTACCATAAAATCGCGTAGTAATCGTACAAATTAGATACGCATCATGAGTTAAACGATCCGAAAAAAACTACAACGTTGAAATGGTTCTATTTCCCAATTTCCGAGTATAAGTAAAGCTCGGTAAAAACAAAAATTTATTTACTGGGCCTGCGGTATACTTTGTCTCAACTCCTAAATAGTCAAACACCGGACGTTCAAATTTATCGCCGTACTCCCAGTAGGATGACACTCCAAAACTCCATGCATTGGCCCTTGATTTCAACCCAATTAAGCGAAACTGAATACTAGTAAACAATGTATTCCTGCGCAGCATCTCATTATAGGATACTACAGGCGCTGCTACCCATTCCCCCGTTGCAGCCTGCTCGAAGGTCATGTATTTCCCTTTAAGGTTTCGCTCTCTGTTATTGAGCCATACTTCTCCAACCACATAAAAGTTAGAATTTACGGCCCAGGAGCCCCCTATGTTTGTCATTAAACTGCTTCCATCAATTTCGGAGGAACTTAAATAGCCCAACCCAATAGTTGCATTTCGAAAATCATTACCCAAGGTGTATAACAACTGCATATTATTCCCCCACTTTTGATTCTCAGACTGCGTAAAAAAACCAAAAACTGTGGTATTAGAAGCCGCAATCGCATGCCCAAACAACGATGGTTTTTTATTCAATTGCAAACTCACTTTTGGATTAATATAGGCAAAAAACGGCAGCGCGTACCCTACCCCAATGGCAACATTGTCACCCACTCCCATATAAAAATCGTTAAAAGCAACATTGTAATTCTGATAGTAAACATGCTGATTCTTAATTGGCAACGCCGATTGCATGAATGCATATCGCCATGAATGAAAATTTGTTACCGAAGGGTCCTCAATTTTCCCTAACAGTTCGGAAGTTTTAATTAACTGGGTCTTAATCTCTTCTTTGATTTTTTTGATTACTACCGTGTCTTTTTTTGGCTTTGTTGTGTCGGCCTCTGCCAATACTTTTATTAGCCCGTTATTCGCCCATGGTTGCCTAGTTAAATTAGGGTGATTATCGGCCCACATGCACGGGGTAAACATTGAAAACAACAACATCAACAGTGAATATCGAAACCCTTTTCCCATTATTCTCAAGGGCAATTTACCCCTAATAAGCATTCCTTGTTCGTCCATGAATTATTGTGGTAAAATTACGGCCAAAATTACGGCTCTCAAAATTCCTTGATAAACCATAATAGACCTTGGCGATCGTCACCCACCGATAGCAAGAAACTTCCCATAGACTTATGTTGATGATCATTAATACTCTCTGAGCTATTGGTTAAATCCATTGATTTCAACAGTAAATCCTGACCCGCCGGAGAAATCCATAACACTGCGTTTACTGAATGCGAATGTCCCATAGTACCCGCAAATTTTTCTCGATTGATTACTTTAATTAAGTCGATAGTATCCCCCTCTGCTTCCGCCGAATTCCATCGCCAAATTTTTATTGATTTATCCATGGATCCGGTGGCAAACCAAGGCAACCGAGGGTGCGAGGAGAGTCCATGAATGGTTCCCAAATGTGCGGGAACGGCCAATTTTAACTGGGTATCTGAGAACAATCGAACATGAGCATCCCTACCTACTGAAACAATCTTATTATGTCCCAACGCTACTATCCCAAATACGGAAGGATGATTGGCAGACCATTGATTAATCGTTAATGACCATTCTCTGGATTCTGGTACATTTATTATCGCTGTTCTACTGTTAGTCTGGATTACTTCTGAACTTGAATCTGTGTGTGATTCAACGGAGGAATTCGGAACGCTTGCCGGATTGCTTGAATTTATCGATAGACGATAAATATTAGAATCACTGCATCCAATCCATGCGGAATCTTCGAAAATCTCCATGCTTCTCAAGCTTTTCGAGGCCAATTGCAACCATTCAACAAGCTTCAAATCCCGATCAAAAATCGCAAGTTTACCAGAACCTGTGCCAACCCAATATAAATCCTTCCACCATCGAATAAAATAGACTGATTGGGAATCAACCTTTATCGTAAGCGGCCCTCTATCGCGTGATAATCGATATATATTCCCTTTTTGGGTTCCTGCTAAAACCGTAGTATCTTCTTGCGTTGCCAAACAAAAAATCGGTTCTGGAATAGTCGCCCATAATTCTCCTGCAGGCTCTTCATTATTCGCTAATTGAGACCATGTCCATCGAACAATGGCCCCCTCTCCTCCAGCCGTAAACAGCCCTGTTTGCGTTTCGATGGCGCAATAAATACCTTGTTTATGCCCTATCAGCGGCTTATACAATTCCACATGTATCTTTGTAGGACTATGCCGCAGCTGCCCTCCATCGTTCTGCCCAATGGTATTACTGTCTATATTTGGCATATCACCGAATCGCAGGAAATGCTACGGCAAAGGTACGAAGAATGCATGGCCCACCAAGGGGATTCCAACGATCTTGGCAAGATATCTGGCGAACTTGAAGTGTTAACCGTTTCTACTCAACATAAACATTTTTTGGCGTCCCGGATATTAATGAATACGGTTTTTGGCACCCATAGACTGGGGCGAACGGAAGATGGAAAACCCCATTTAGAATCTGTAGAGCACGCCGATGTGCATACCCCGAATACACACATCAATTATAGTCATGCCGATGATTGGGTAGTATTGGCTTGTCACCCGAATTTCCCTGTAGGCATCGATGTAGAATCGCCCAGAGAACAATTACATCGAATTTATCGAAGATTTTGTTCAGCCAATGAAATACATTGGATGGGAGAACAACCGAGTACGCAGTTATTGCAGAAGGCTTGGTGCGCCAAAGAAGCTCTGTACAAAGCTATCGGCAAAAAAGGAACGGATTTCAGGGACCAATTGTACCTGCATCCTATTGAAGATGGTGATGCAGTGATGCCCGCTACTATTCGGTTGAACGTTAATTCCGCGGATGGAAATCTCAGCAATACTGGTGCAAAAACCCATCATGCACAGAAAAGCAGTGACGCTTTTTTTTCGGCAATCGAAAATTCTGAGGATAATCAAATCAAGGCTGGAGGCACAGTTGAAACAACGGTACATTTCTTTAACCTACAACACATGATGGTAGCCGCTGTTATCATTGAAGGGGAATAAATCACTCGTCTTTGGGGGCTAATTTCAACGAAAAGCTAAAGCTGGAACCCGCACCGTCAGTACTAATCAATCCGATGGTCTCGTTGTGCGCCTCTACAATATGTTTGCAAATACTTAGTCCCAATCCACTACCACCGGTTGCCCGATTTCTGTGTTTGTCTACGCGATAAAATCGTTCAAAAATTCTACTCTGATGTTCGGCAGGAATTCCAATACCATTATCGGCTACCTCTACGATTACTTTTTCTAATGTACTGCTTAAGCGAATTCGGGTATTCCCATCCTGCTTGCCGTATCGAATAGAATTATAGACTAAATTTGTTAATACTTGAGCTATACGCGGCCTATCAGCCAATACGATACACGCTTCTCCCATAGCAACCACTTGGATGGAAATGTTCTTTTCTTTGGCCTGTAATTCCATACTTTCCGCAATTTCGTGGCACAGATTAAACAGATCGAATTCGTCGATATTTAGCGTTAAAAACCCACTTTCGTATTTAGTTATGGTATCTAAATCGCTAACAATTTGAGCTAACCGAGCGGAATTTTTACTGGCTTTAGACAAGAAGGTCTGCAATGTTTCTCGATCGATTTCGGGATCATCCAACACCGCATCAATGTACCCTTGAATCGCAAAAATTGGGGTTTTCAATTCATGGGCTACATTACCAATATAATCTCGTCTGTAGTTCTCTAATTTATTGAGTCGATCCAACTCTTGTCTTCTGCGCTGAATTAACGAAATAAACGCCTCGCGGGTATCCTTGGGCTCTTGGGATTTGTGGGCTACGATGCCTATTTCTTCTAAGTCCTCGCTGGGTGCCGTGATGATATCGGTTAAATTCTTAAGCAATTCCTGTTCCCTACGGTACCACAATAGACTAACAATAACGATGGCCAATAACAGCAGGAAAACAACAACGGTAAGCCATTTGGCTGGTAATTGAATGGCGATAAGTGTAGGAATCGGGCTACCGTTGATAGCTATTACTTTTATTGCAGAAAGCTGAAGTATTTGTATTGTAGCCATGAAACGTAAATTATGGGGAAATAATAACCATTAAACGTGCAAAGATTGATATGGCGTATAATAGTATCATTACTAAATGATTTATGCAATGTTAACAACGAGCGGTGAACCATTTGCATTTATTGCAAAAATCAATGCGCAATTTTTTATTGTGTTTGATGAATTAGACAATTTTCACAAACACTGGTTTACAAATTGTGTAAAGCGCGGCGGTTTTGGGTGCTAACTTTGTACACTATGCAGTGGCCAGACTATAACGAGGACAACTTACATTCATCAGGTTCTGGGGATATTCCCCCATTTTTGGATGGATTAAATCCTCCTCAGCAGCAGGCGGTATTACAAACCGATGGACCGGTTATGATCATTGCAGGTGCGGGATCAGGCAAAACGCGAGTAATCACATACAGGATAGCTTGGTTACTCCAACGAGGAATCGATGCATTTCAAATACTCTCCCTCACATTTACCAACAAAGCTGCTCGTGAGATGAGAAATCGAATCGAATCGGTAGCTGGCGGACAGGCGAAAAATCTGTGGATGGGCACCTTCCACTCCATTTTTGCTCGTGTTCTGCGGCAAGAAGCAGAAAGAATTGGATATCCTTCTAATTTTACTATTTACGATTCAGAGGATAGTAAAAGTTTACTAAAAACCATCATCAAGGAGATGAATTTAGACGATAAAGTCTATAAGCCTGGAATGGTTTTAGGTAGGATTTCGATGGCCAAAAATAATTTGTTGGAAGCGCATCACTACAAAGAAAAAGACGAGTTGGTAGCTCAAGACACAGCGGCATCCAGACCCAAATTTGCGGAGATTTTCAGCGAATACACCAAGCGATGTTTCCGTGCAGGGGCCATGGATTTTGATGATATTCTATTAAATACATATAAGTTACTTAACAATCACTTAGACGTTTGCAACAAATGGCAGCATAAGTTTAAGTACATTATGGTAGACGAGTACCAAGACACCAACCATGTGCAATACATGATTACTAAGAAATTGGCTGCTGTTTATCAAAACTTGTGTGTTGTAGGCGATGATGCCCAGAGTATTTATGCCTTTCGGGGTGCAAACATCCAAAATATTTTAAATTTCGAGCGCGATTACCCGGAGGTGAAAATATTTAAGTTAGAACAAAACTATCGTTCTACAAAGACTATTGTTCACGCGGCAACCTCGGTAATTAAAAACAATAAAAAACAACTTGAAAAAGAAGTATGGACGGCCAACGAAGACGGCGATAAAATAAAATTAGTTCATAATTCTACCGAAGGCGAAGAAGCAAAACGAGTAGCCGACTTCATAACCGATATCAAGTTAAGGGAACACTTCCCCAACAAAGCATTCGCAATACTTTACCGAACAAATTCTCAAAGTAGAGCGTTTGAGGAAGCCTTACGTCGGCAAGGCATCGATTACAAAATTTACGGAGGTATGAGTTTTTACCAACGTAAAGAAGTGAAGGACTTGTTGGCGTATTTGCGGTTAACGGTAAACCCAACGGATGAAGAGGCACTGAAACGAATCATTAATTACCCCGCAAGAGCAATTGGTGACACTACATTAAATCGGTTAATCTTGTTGAGTTCTCAACACGGAGTACCCCTTTGGGACGTGATCAAATCGGCCAAACATTTCCCTGATTTGGGCAGCGCCATCGGCAAACTAGAAAATTTCGCCTTGATGATGCAAAGTTTCATGACAATGCTCAATGACCACAATGCCTACGATTTGGCTATGCACGTAGCTAAACAAACTGGGCTAATGCGTGTACTTTACGACGACAAATCGGTAGAAGGAGTTTCCAGGTATGAAAACATAACGGAATTACTCAATGGTATTCAACAATTTACGGAAGACGATGAAAGCGAAAAGGAAAAAACGTTGCCCAATTTTTTAGAGGAGGTAGCATTGTACACCGACGATGAAAAATCCAAAGATCCGGATCGAGATATGGTATCCTTAATGACCATTCACGCCTCCAAAGGATTAGAATTTCCAGCGGTATTTATAGTGGGATTGGAAGAGAACTTATTCCCGTCTCAGCTGTCCTTGCACTCGCGAGCTGAATTGGAAGAAGAACGCAGATTGTTTTATGTGGCGATTACCCGCGCCGAAGAGAAATTATTTTTAAGTTACGCTACGTCGCGTTTTAAATATGGTAGTTTGATTCCTTGTGAGCCTTCCCGATTTGTGGAAGAGATAGACGCAAAATATTTGGATATGCAATTTGCCACCCGCAAACCAAGCTCTGGGGATGGTTGGGATGTATTGATGGAAAGACAAAGTCAGCGTGGGGATTCTGGCGGGTACATTCAGCGCAGCGGAGGCGGATTTCAAAGACCCGGCAACTCGAAAACACCAGGAAAAACAGGCGACCAACCCACTAAAGCGACCAGTTTAATTCCTCCAAAAAAACCGCTTATGGCCTCCGTACCACCGGCAGATCCAAATTTTGTTGAAGGCGATTTAACCGGATTAAAAATCGGCGATAGCGTTCAACACCAACGGTTTGGTGTAGGTATAGTTACAACCATGGAAGGCGATTCCACCAACGGAAAGGCTACCGTTAACTTTGAACAAGTGGGTGAAAAAACCTTGGTATTAAAATTTGCGAAAATGCGAATTTTGTAAGGCGCACTAAGAAGATAGTGCGAAAATCATGTGTTTGTTGATAGAATTGTGCGCAGTATTTCGCACTCTTGCAATCCTTTCAAAAAAGCACAGGTTTACTATAAACGCTGTAAGTTCTGTGTTAGTTGACGGCCATCTTCCAACGTAACCACTACCCTATATAATCCAGCAGGTAAGTCATTTACCCCCAATGAAAGCTCTTTATCCGTTTTGTCTGCGATTATTTCGGGAGAAATTAATCGTCCTATTGCATCGAAAATACTAACCGCAATAATTTTCCCTTCCTGAATGGAAACAACTACCGTCTCAGCATTGCTAGGATTGGGGTATAATTTGAAGGTTTTGTTCTTTGCAAGTTTCTTAATGGACGAAGGTGTGGAACTGGGAAGCATCGGATAGAAAAAGTCGGCTATTTCTTCTACTGAATTTAAAAAATCTTGTCCTTTGTTGCCTAATCCAGGCCATGCGTGATCGCCTTTGCTAAGAATCATCGTATCGTAATCAACCCCTACCGAATCCAACCGTGGAAATATTTTACCGGAGCCACATAGGGTTAAAACCATGGGATTATTGAGGGCTGGTGCGCAATTATAACTCACGGTACCATCGTTGGTTGCATGTCCGAGCCATACGGGTTGATCATTTTCACTGGCATAAGAAGTTTTATACAAGGCCCCGGCCATACTGTATACGGCTTTTATGTTGCAGGCGTATCCTTTATTACCGGCATCTCCGTCTAACGTTTTAATTGTACTTTTTAAAATTTGCACCAATTTACTGTCTAATTCGGATTCTGAATCAACCCATGCCGTATGCAAAGCAGAAACGGCACCGGCAGAATATCCTCCTATAAATACAGAATTTGTATCGATTTTATAGGTATTGGTAGTGTAAGCATCCTTGCCAAAAAATCGGATAGCGGATTTAACATCAGCCATTGATTCTAATACAGCTTCTAGCTGCACATCTTGATTTAATAGGAACAAGAATGCATTGGCTAATCGATAATTGACAGAAACAGCCACATATCCTTTTTTCGCAAAATGGGTACAAAAATCGATGCAGTCTTGGGTAGCCTTATCGCCGGCATAGAATGCACCTCCATGAATATAAAATATCAAAGGCCGTTGGGTTGCCGTATCGTTTTTGGGCTGATAAATATCCATCTTGTGCGCAGGATCGGTAAAAACATCCGAATAATTAATGGTGCTAATATCAACCGTAGAGAAAACGGGATCGATAAACCGTGTATTCTGTGCTATTAAAGCACTTGAAAAAAGACTAACTAATACAAAAAGAGTTAATTTGAAACGATTTACTATCATTGCGTTAATGTTATTTTGAGCAATTAACCAATTTTTCCCATTTTAAACAAATAATTTATTGATATTTATTATATTTGCGCCCCCGTTTAGGAGAAGCGGGGATTAAAATTAATTAATAATGGCAACAAAAATTAGATTGCAAAGACACGGCAGAAAGAAGAGAGCCTTCTTTCACATTGTGGTGGCGGATTCGCGTGCTCCGAGGGATGGCCGATTTATCGAGAAACTCGGTACCTACAACCCGATCACCAATCCAGCAACCATCGATTTAAACCTTGACCTAGCGGTTAAGTGGTTATTAAACGGTGCTCAACCAACCGATACCGCTGCGGCGATATTGGGCTACAAAGGCGCAAAGTACAAGAAGCACCTTCAAGTGGGCGTTATCAAGGGTAGCATTACCCAAGAGGAAGCCGATAAGAAATTTGCTGCTTGGATGGACGAAAAAACCAACAAGGTAGAAACCAAGAAATCTACGTTGGCTGATGCGGCAAGTAAAGCTAAATCTGATGCTTTGAAAGCAGAAGCTAAAAAGAAAGAAGAGATCGCGGCTAAAATTTTAGCAAAAACTAGCGAATTAGCAGCGGCTGCGGAAGCAGATGCGGTTGAAGAAGCTAGCGAAGAGGCTGCTACCGAAGAAGCTACCGAAGGTGGCGAAGAAGTAGCAAGCACCGATGAAGCGGCTGGAACTGAAGAACCTGCTGCTGAAAGCGCTGAATAATCCCAATAATCATGCAATCGCAATTGATGCCACCGCCGTTAAAGGTTGTTGGATACATTAGCGGAAAGCATGGGTTTCAAGGAAATATTCAAGTTCATTATCTACCGGGCTTTTCTAAAGCCCAAATAAAAAAAGGGAACTACCTATTTGTTGTAATCAACGGAAAAGGGGTTCCCTTTCTCATTAAAGATATATCCAAGTTAGGTGATATTTTAACCCTACAATTCATTGATAGCGAACATTCGGCAAAATCAATCATTGGATGCGAAATTGCCGTCGCTGCTGTTGAATTAAAATCAAAAACTTCCAAAAAAACAACCCCTGAAAATTCCTCCTTATTGGGATTAATGGGTTGGTCGGTTTTAGACACATCGGCAGGTATAATTGGTATTATTGAGGATATCCAAGAATTGCCTCAAGGCTTTATCCTCACGGTTAAGAGTGACGTTGAACAATTTTTAATCCCCTTGGTTGACGAATGGATTATTGGAATTGACGAATCTCAACAAAAAATTTCCATGGAATTACCGGAGGGCTTATTGGGAATAAATCAATAGAACGAGGTGATTGACGAGTTGGGATATCCCCCATACGCTTGTTTTTCAATTGAATTATCTCCCAATTCTATTGTTTCGAACATTAATTAATTCACGATTCACCCTGTACCCATCGGAGAAGCAACATCGCGAAGCAAACAATTCGTCAAATACCTAAATTCTTCTAATCCGCCTGCTCATCGGCCAGCAAATCCGGTCTTAATTTCTGCGTTCGTTCTAACGACTGCTCATGTCGCCACAACGCTACCTTCGGATGATCCCCGGAAGTAAGCACATCGGGCACCTTTAGCCCTTTAAACTCGGAAGGTCTAGTATATAATGGTGGCGCAAGTAATCCATCTTGAAACGAATCGCTCAGGGCACTTTCTTCATCGCCCAAGACACCTGGAAGCAAGCGTACAATGGCATCAACTAAGGCAGCCGCGGCAATCTCTCCCCCACTAAGAACAAAATCACCCAATGACACTTCGAGATCTACGTATAAATCTCGGATACGCTGATCTATCCCCTTGTAATGGCCACAAATAATGATCAAATTACCACCGATACTTAATCTATTGGATAGGCTTTGATCTAAGGTTTTACCATCGGGGGTCATATAAATGATATGCTGATATTCTCGTTCTAGCTTTAGCTTTTCTATTAAATTACTAAGGGGTTCGGCCATTAATACCATGCCAGCGCCGCCGCCGAATGGATAATCATCAATTTGTCGGTATTTACCAATTCCATACTCATGTAAATTATGGATATGGATTTCCGCCAGTCCTTTATCGCACGCGCGTTTTGGAATACTATACCCAATTAATCCGTGCAACAAATCAGGAACTGCTGTAATGATATCAAACCGCATGCTGCAAAGATACCGCAGAAAATTAAACGTTTAATTGCGGTAGGAAATTTGGAAGTAGAAGCGGAAGCATCGAATTTTGAACCATGAATCTACAACTTCGCAGGCCGTTGGTTATTTTCGATTTGGAAACCACAGGTATTAGCGTTTCGCGCGATCGAATTATTGAAATATGCCTTTTAAAAGTTTATCCAGACGGACGCGAAGAAATACGGACGTATCGAGTAAATCCTGAAAGACCCATCCCTGCCGAAGCATCCGCTGTACACGGTATTTTCGATGCCGATGTGGCGGATAAGCCTACGTTCAAAGAGTTGGCGCCTGAAGTTCATGAATTTATTAAAGATTCTGATTTTGGTGGATTCAATTCCAACAAATTTGATTTCCCTATGCTGGTGGAAGAGTTTTACCGAGTAGGTGTAGCTTTTGAAATTCAAAAACGAAAATTTGTAGATGCGCAGCGTATTTTCCATCAAAAAGAACCAAGGAATCTAAAAGCAGCCTTGAAATTTTACTGCGATATGGATTTAGAAAATGCCCATTCTGCAGAAGCTGATACCATTGCAACGTGGCAAATTATCAAAGCGCAATTAGAACGCTATTCCGATATTCCCAAGGACCTAGACGCCTTGCACGAACAATTCGGGCAGAGCAACTTAGCCGATTTGGCCGGTAGATTTGTGGTTGATCCTGCTGGAGTGGTTGTGTTTAACTTTGGAAAACACCGCGGAAAACCGGTGAAAGATGTACTAAAAAACGAACCCTCCTATTACAATTGGATGATGGATGGTGATTTTCCGCAGGATACCAAAAACGTACTAACGCGTATCCGCTTAGCTATGCGCGAAGGTCAATAACAGAGAATATGTCAGCCAAAAAACGCAATAACAGCCCTCACGAAGAGGAAGAAATGTGGAGTATAGATAATGCCAGTGGCATGTCGTTGGATGAATTTATTGCAAAACACGGAGGGAAAACCATAGGGGAATCTTTGGCCGAACAGGCTAGGGAAGCTGAAAAGTTAGCATCGGGTGAAGAGGATTGGGACGATGAAGAATTCGAGGATGAGAATTTCTTAGATGATGACTGGGAAGAAGATGAATTTACGCTGGAGGATTGGAGAAAAGAACAAGAAGCCAAAACCCAATTAGCCCATTCAGCAACCCAAAATCCTTTGGGTACAGACAGTGAAAAGATGGGGAAACAAATCCTTAATCAACGTTCTGATTCAACCCAACATTCTCACTCTTTTGAAAAACGAAAAAAGACAGAACCTATTACGATAATTGCTGAAACCGAAAATTGGGTTGCTGTGAACAAACCACCTTATGTCCCATCTCTACCAGAACGCGGGAAATATACCGCCGAGAGCGTAATGGAATGGGCTAGAAAACGATGGCCTGATTCTACCTTATGCCATAGAATTGACCGAGAAACTAGCGGTGTATTATTGGTGGCTAAACATTTGGAGGCTTTCAGGCATTTTGCCCAGCAATTTGAGCATAGAAAAGTTAGAAAAACCTATCATGCCATTGCCAATCATCAGTTACATTTTAAAGATTTTTGGGTTGACCTACCCATTTTTGCCGAGCAAGTGGGCAAAATTAGAATTGATAGAAATCATGGTAAACCAGCACAAACAAGATTTAATACGCTCACCGTATTTAGACATTATACGTTATTAGAATGTGAACCCAAAACCGGAAGACTTCACCAAATTAGGGTGCATTTACAATCACAAAATGCCAGTATTGCTGGAGACATCTTGTATAAATCGGACATTCCTTATTTATCGAAAATTAAAAAGAAACTGCACGGCGAAGACACTCCTCTTATTCAACGTTTTGCTTTGCATGCTCGAGAATTGGAACTTTTGGACTTAGATCAATCACCGTTGAAAATTACCGCAGAATATCCTAAAGATTTTGCTGTATTTTTAAAATTGCTAAACAAATACGATATTTGATTACTCCCCTATTGGCTTAAAAACCGGTGATGGTTTCATTTCTGACTTGTGCGCTGTAGATAAAACGTTTTATATAAATGCAAGTTCCTAAAAGTAGCGAATTACGAAATCTAACCGCCAAACACGCCGGCGGAATGAGAAAGAAATTACGCAAGTTAAAACAACGACCTCCAAAAAATCTGGACGAAACGTTTGAGTCTTTGCATGAAGAAGCGTTTGAACAAATCAACTGTTTGAATTGTGCGAATTGTTGCAAAACAACTTCGCCCATGGTGTTTGAAAAAGATATTGAACGATTATCGCTGCGATTAAAAATGAAACCTGGCGAATTTGTTGAGCGGTTTCTCTTTTTAGATACCGATGGTATTTATGCAATGAAATCAACACCATGCCCTTTTTTAGGGGAGGATAATTATTGTTCCGTTTACGATGACAGGCCGAAAGCTTGCCGAGAATTCCCTCATACAAACCACCGGAAAATGCACACGGTTTTACATTTGGCCGAAAAAAACATAGAACTATGTCCGGCGGTTTATGCCATCGTCCAAAAAATCAACGCTTAAACCTTAACGGAATCCGATAAATTCCATCTTACATTGACCTATATCAGGCTATATTTGCGTTTCTTTTCAAAGCTGAAATGCAACACATTCGTAACTTCTGTATTATCGCACACATCGACCACGGGAAAAGCACACTAGCTGATCGCCTGTTGGAATATACTAAAACTGTATCTGCCAGGGACTTACAAAACCAAGTGTTAGACGATATGGATTTGGAACGTGAACGTGGTATTACGATTAAAAGTCATGCTATCCAAATGAATTATGAGCTGGATGGCCAACAATATGTTTTAAATTTAATCGATACCCCAGGCCATGTAGATTTCAGTTATGAAGTAAGCAGAAGTATTGCCGCTTGTGAAGGGGCCTTATTAATTGTTGATTCGAGTCAAGGCATTGAAGCTCAAACAATTAGCAATTTATTCATGGCATTAGAGCACGATTTGGAGATTATTCCTGTTTTGAATAAAATAGACCTTCCTGGTTCTATGCCCGAGGAAGTTAAGGATGAGATTGTTGATTTATTGGGTTGTGATAGAGACGGCATTATTCCAGCTTCTGGAAAAACGGGGTTAGGTGTTTACGATATTTTACGAGCAATTATTGAACGAATTCCTCCACCAAAAGGAGATCCAGAGAAACCATTGAAAGCCTTGATATTTGATTCTGTTTTCAATCCATTCCGAGGCATTATTGCTTACTACCGTGTGATGGACGGAGTATTAAAAACCAATCAACACGTTAAATTCATGTATTCCGGTGCAGATTACCATGCGGATGAAATTGGTATATTAAAATTGGATTTAAACCCTAGGAAAGAAGTTAAAGCGGGAGATGTAGGGTATATTATTTCTGGAATTAAAGATGCTCGCGAAGTAAAAGTGGGTGATACTATCACTGATTTCACAAATCCTTCCCAAGATTCTATTCAAGGTTTTGAGGATGTGAAACCTATGGTTTTTGCGGGTTTGTATCCCGTAGACACTGAGGATTACGAAGAATTGCGCGAAGCCATGGGTAAACTTCAATTAAACGATGCCTCCATCGTATTTGAACCCGAAAGCTCGGCCGCGTTGGGCTTTGGTTTCCGCTGTGGCTTCTTGGGGATGCTACACTTAGAAATTATCCAAGAACGATTAGAGCGTGAATTTAACATGACCGTAATCACCACGGTACCCAATGTAAGCTATATAGCCTACTCTATTAAAGGAGAAGTAATCCCCGTAAACAATCCATCGGACTTACCCCCGCCCGAAAAAATAGATTATGTTGAAGAGCCCTATATTAAAGCTTCGGTAATTACAAAGGCAGACTACGTTGGACCCGTGATGAGTTTATGCTTGGATAAACGTGGGATTTTATTGAATCAGGTTTATTTAACCTCGGATCGTGTTGAATTGGTATTTGAAATGCCTTTGGCGGAAATCGTATTTGATTTTTACGACCGTTTGAAAACCATTTCTAAAGGATATGCCAGTTTCGACTACCATCCCATAGGTTATAAAGAAAGTAAATTGGTAAAAATGGATATCTTACTCAACGCCAAACAAGTGGATGCATTGAGTGCTATTATTCACCGAGATAATGCCTTTGATTTAGGTAAGAAAATCTGTAAGAAATTAAAAGATTTAATCCCTAAACAACAATTTGAAATTGCCATTCAAGCTGGCGTTGGTGCAAAGATTATAGCTAGAGAAACTATTAGTGCCCTAAGAAAAGATGTAACTGCAAAATGTTATGGCGGTGATATTTCTCGTAAGCGAAAATTGTTAGAAAAACAAAAAGCTGGTAAAAAACGCATGCGCTCGGTGGGTAATGTCGATATTCCCCAAAGCGCCTTTATGGCCGTACTAAAGCTTAACGATTAAGCTAACTTTGGTAGGAGTATGAACTATTCCTACCTCGATTCGGCAATTTTAGAAGAAGATATTGCGTTGCTGCAGTTGTCGCTTTGCGACGGCATTGGCCCTAGATTATCCTACCAACTGCTAGACCATTTTGGCAGTGCAACAGAACTCTTTAAATCCGTAAAACACCAAAATGGGCCAAGGCCCAATAGTTTTATAGGGCTAAGCCCTGTAAAACTATTGCAACTGCAGCAGGCTGCCCGTTTCACCGAAGCATTAGACCTACTTAAAATTCACAACAAACTTTCAATAGGTATGGTAACTATTAACCAGCCTCATTATCCCCAACGTATTAAAGAACAAAACGGAGCACCTCTAGTATTATTCCACTCAGGTTTACCATCGTGGAATACTGAAAAAGCTATTTCTGTTGTTGGAACCCGTAAACCTACACAGCGAGGATTATCCATTACACAAGAAATTTTAACAGAGCTTCATCAGACAATGACAAATCCATGGATTACTGTAAGTGGATTAGCCATTGGCATTGATGCCCAAGCTCATAGAACTTCGGTTGAGTTATCAATCCCAACCTATGCCATTGTAGCCCACGGGTTGGAACAGATTTATCCAAGAAATCATCAACGCTTGGCTAACGAAATAATCCAGCATGGCGGTGCGATTATATCCGAACATCCAGCGTATACAAAGATGCATCCCAACTTATTTCCTAGGAGGAACCGACTAATTGCAGCAATGAGTGATGCATTATTAATAATAGAAAGTGGAACAACGGGAGGCAGTATGGTTACGGCAGGTATTGCCTGCCATTTAAACAAAGAAGTATTTGCAATTCCGGGGCACCCAAAAGACTCAAATAGTACAGGTTGTAATTCATTAATCCAAGAGTGCATGGCAAACCTTTGTACATCGGCGGACGATATTATTTCTAAAATGAATTGGATCCCAACCACTATCAATGCACAGTCAAGGGTAGAAATAAAAGAAATTAGCAACAAATCCTATAACCTTCCCTTGCTCTCACCGCAAGAGAAAGAAATTCTCCATTTAATTACGCAAGGTAATTCTAGACTCCAAGACCTTTCAACGGTTTTAACTACCTGGAAGACCTCAGAAATTCTTACTGTAATTAGTCAACTACAAATATCCGGCCTATTGGTTCGAGAAAGCTCACAACATTTTAAAGTAATTGGATGATACCCATCCATCGAATTCTACAACAAAACCCTCTAAGGTATGATTGACTGTATTATTTCTTTTTACCTTTTGCGTTTGCTGCGGCTCGTTGTTGCGACATTTTCATGGCTTCTTCCATTCGCTGTTGAAACTTAGATTTTGTGGCTGGTTTTTTCCGATTTTCGGCAATCTGAGCATGCAGTTTAGTATCATCTACTGTTCTACGTATTACCCATTGCTGACCAAAAGTAATCATGTTACTTACAAAATAATACCAAGTAAGTCCGCTTGCATAATCATTCAACACCCCTAAGAAAATAATCGGCATGATATAACCAATGTATTTCATTTGACCCGTAACTCCGGAAATTTGATTATTCAAATGGGTATAAATCAACGTTGAAACCGTCATTAAAATGGTAAAGAAACTAACGTGATCTCCGTAAAAAGGAATATTAAACCCTAGGCTTGGACCGTCATATTGACTTAAATCCATGGCCCACAAGAATGATTTCTGTCTTAATTCAAATGCATTCGGGAAAAACTGGAACATAGCAAACAAGATAGGTAATTGAAGCAGCATCGGCACGCAACCACTCAGGGGTGAAACCCCAGCTTTACGGTATAAAGCCATGTTTTCTGATTGCATTTTTTGCATGTCGTTCCCGTGTTTTTCCTTTATTTCATCCAATTCGGGCTTCAGAATACGCATCTTCGCTGTGGATATATAGGACTTGTAGACTAGTGGTAATAATGCCGTTTTAATAATTACGGTTAATAATAAAATTATAATCCCCATGGAACCGATGATTCCATCCAGAGCATGGAATACTGGAACAACTACATACCGGTTAACCCAGCCAAAAATACCCCATCCCATTGGAATTATACGCTGAAGTTGATGATCGCCTCCTCCTAATTTCGCTTCTTGCATCGTGTAATACTGATTGGGACCGAAATAATAGGACAAATCGTACACCTTTTCTTTTTCCCTTTCATAATCCAAATACAGCTCCGCTGACATCGCCTTTATTTTCCCAGTTTCCAACTGTCGATTCTCGGGAATTGCCGTCCAACCTAACTTGGCATCGGTAGAAAAGCCATCTTTGGCCAACATTACAGAAGAAAAGTATTGTTGCTTAAACGCAACCCATTGCACGCGATTTTTCAACACTTCTTCTCCTTCAGAAGCCTCAGATAATTTATCTGGATCTTCACCAACGAGTTTATAGGCCACTGTTGAATTCTGATTCTCCCATTTAAAATCGCGTTCTTGCTTATGCAACTGAGCGTTCCATTCCAATCGAACGCCCGAATTTCTTGCTTTTATTAATTGGTCTACGCCCACTAATTTCAACTGTGAGTAAACCTCAAAGCCTTCTGGATCTAATCGATACGTTAAATCAATATGTTGTAAGGAATCGCCCAAACGCAATCGAACCATACTGGCCGATTGAGCTTCTACTTTCCATACAAAATCAGAAGATTTCAATGGACCGTTTGAAGTAAACAGTTCAAAAAACCAACGATTTGAGTTAGGCTCTAACAACTCCAATTTAGAACTATCAGAACGCTTATAATTATTTAATGTAACTCTACCAATACCGGCACCACGAGTTTGAATACCTAACGTAATCTCTTTATTACCAATGCTAATTTCCTTATTATCACCATTAACTTGTTGTGCAAATGACCCAATAGAACCAATTAGGGTAGAATCCAACTTGGCGGAATCCTTCGTTTTACCAGTTGTAGATTGTTCCGAAGCAACTTGTTTATTTTGTTCAGCTTGCGTTGCTTTTTGTGCAACCAATGCGATGCTATCTTGCCTTGCCTGTTCCTTTAATTCAGCATCCGTAGGTGACGTATACCAATAATATCCAGTTAAAATTAAAAAAATCAGGGAGAAGCCGATAATTGAATTACGATCCATAAAGTGCACAAAGTTACAGAAAATATAGAAGTATATAAAAGCCTTTTGCGTTGGAATTCATTGTTTATGCGTATTGTATATACCATTTTTTTAAAGAGCGATTACTATAATTTCCTAACTAGTAAATATTTATTCACATTCCCTTGGAGATGGCCTACAGATAGTGTATTTTTGCAACCCGAAATAACACGATGGCCAACTTAGGTAAAATTTCACAAATCATTGGTCCTGTGGTGGATGTAAGCTTCAACGAACCCGGGTCCAGACTACCAAAAATTTACAATTCCCTTCATGTTAAGAAGGACAACAATCAAACACTCGTACTTGAAGTGCAGCAGCACTTAGGCGAAAACATTGTACGTACCATTGCGATGGACGGTACCGATGGATTGCGCAGAGGTATGGATGTTGAAGATACCGGTGATGCGATTCGCATGCCCATCGGCGAAGAAATTCGTGGTAGATTGTTAAATGTAGTAGGGGAAGCGATTGATGGTATGACAGCTTTATCTGCCGAAAACGGTAGAGCAATTCACCAACCAGCGCCTACTTTCGACAATCTTTCAACTTCAACCGAGCCTTTGTACACAGGTATCAAAGTAATTGACCTTTTAGAGCCCTATGCAAAAGGTGGTAAAATTGGTTTGTTTGGTGGTGCCGGTGTAGGTAAGACCGTTTTAATTATGGAGTTAATTAACAATATCGCAAAAGCATACAGTGGTATGTCTGTATTTGCTGGTGTTGGAGAGAGAACTCGTGAAGGAAACGATTTGTTACGCGAGATGATTGAATCTGGCGTAATTAAATACGGAGAAAAATTCGTACATAGTATGGAAAAAGGCGGCTGGGATCTTGCAGCTGTTGATATGGATGAATTAAAAAAATCACAAGCAACCTTAGTTTTTGGCCAGATGAACGAACCTCCAGGGGCTAGAGCTCGTGTAGCATTAAGTGGTTTGTCTGTTGCCGAATATTTCCGTGACGGAGATGGCACTGGTGCCGGAAAAGACATCCTTTTCTTTATCGATAACATCTTCCGTTTCACACAAGCAGGTTCAGAAGTATCCGCTTTATTAGGTCGTATGCCATCTGCCGTAGGTTACCAGCCTACCCTTGCTACTGAAATGGGTGCAATGCAAGAGCGTATTACCTCAACAACTCGTGGTTCAATTACTTCTGTTCAAGCGGTTTATGTACCTGCGGATGACTTAACAGACCCGGCTCCGGCTACAACATTTGCTCACTTGGATGCAACAACAGTGTTAAGTAGAAAGATTGCCGAATTAGGTATTTATCCTGCAGTAGATCCATTGGATTCTACCAGCAGAATCTTGCGCGAAGAGATTTTAGGCAAAGAACATTATGGTTGTGCACAGCGCGTTAAACAATTATTGCAACGCTACAAAGAACTTCAAGATATCATTGCCATCTTAGGTATGGATGAATTGAGTGAAGAAGATAAACTAGTAGTTCATAGAGCTCGTCGTGTTCAGCGATTCTTATCTCAACCTTTCCACGTAGCAGAACAATTCACAGGTATACCCGGAGTTTTGGTAGATATCAAAGAAACCATTAAAGGGTTTAATATGATCATGAATGGCGACGTTGATGAATATCCAGAAGCAGCATTCAACTTAGTAGGTACTATCGAAGATGCTATTGAAAAAGGTAAAAAATTATTAGAAGAAGCAGCGGCCTAATTGCTAAATAAAACCATAGATGCAAGTTGAAATATTAACACCAGATACTACCCTATTTTCAGGAGAAGCCACTTTGGTGACACTTCCAGGAACCAATGGTAGTTTCCAGATAATGACTAACCACGCACCCATTATTGCCAATTTAAAAGCTGGCAAATTAGAAATCAAAGGAAAAGACTCGGTTGAAACCTTTGATATCAATGGTGGTCTGGTAGAAGTAGTTTCAAACAAAGTAATCGTCTTGGTTTAACCCAAAATAGACAATTTTAAAAAAGCCGCATTGATTGACCAATGCGGCTTTTTTATGCTCTCTTCTACAACATTGCGATAGTTAAACAATAATTCAATTACAATTTTGTCTAAGTATTTGAATATTTCATGGAACATTCAAGTATTTATATTGCGTAACATAAACACTTAAGTCTATAAATATCAGCAACATAAGCATCCTGTCGATTGACTATCCTCGATTTTTGTGTAACTAATTTAATTAAAAATTAAACAAAATTATTTGCTTAAGGCTAAACAAAAGTCGATTTTTGTTAAAGCTATGAGCAACAACATTAAACAAACTGATTTCGATTGCATGATTAAAGGCGAATTATTCCCCTTACGTAATTATGCATTGTCTCTTACACACAATATGGAAGAGACCAAAGATTTGGTACAAGAAACCGTGTTGAAAGCTTATCGCTATAAGGAAAAATTCCAAGAGGGCACCAATTTACGAGGCTGGCTCTACACTATTTTGAAGAATAGCTTCATTAACAACTATAGACGAGACTCAAAAAGAAATACGTTCTTAGACTCAACAGAGAATACCTACTTTTTGGATTTACCTTCTCATAGAACCGATAACGAGGCGGAATTAAAATTCATTCGTAAAGATTTAGAAAATGCTGTAGACGCGTTACCAATGGAATTAAAGGTAACCTTTACATTGAATGCTGAAGGGTTCAAATACCATGAGATTGCCGATCAACTTCAAATCCCTATAGGTACAGTGAAAACAAGGATTTTCGTAGCTCGAAGAATACTGCGAAATAAACTTCAAGATTATGGAGTAGCATTTGGCTATCAGTCTGCCTAAATTCTCCTTTAATAAAGAAGAGAAATAAACAGTCAATTTCTCTACCTTTACTTTATCAAATTATGAATCACCCGCTTAGTTACGAAATAAGTTTCGGACTTCCACCCCAATTTTCATATATACTATTACTGCTTATTTCAATTTCAGGTCCGTTTATTTTATCGTTCGATAAAAAAGTAGCATTTTACAAAGAATGGAAATTTCTATTTAAACCTGTATTTTTTGTATCCTTAGGATATGTAGTGTGGGACATACTATTTACTAAAATTGGAATTTGGCAATTCAATAAGAGCTTTTTGCTTAATATTTTCCTATCCGAACTTCCCTTGGAAGAATATGGTTTCTTTATAGTAGTTCCGTACGCAAGTGCTTTTGTGTACTCCTGTTTGCTTGCCTATTTCCCAACAATAACTAATAAATACAACTCAATCCTCAATGGTACTATTATACTATTTTCTATTTTATTAATGGCATATGCACCGTTAAAAATGTACACATGGACAACGTTGGGTCTTTTAGTAATCTCAATAATCTACTGGCAATATAAAGCTCCTAATAGAAACATCCAATATCTCTATTTAGCTTGGCTAATATGCATAATACCGATGCTCTACGTTAATGGCGTCCTAACCGGGAAACCAATTTTAATTTATAACAACCTAGAAAATTGTGGGATACGCATTGGAACTATTCCTTTAGAAGATTTTTTTTATCACCTATTGTATATGGTTTGGATGATACACTTATTTGAATACAATAAAGAATCCACGCTTACCAAACGGCAGAATCCTTAGCACTCAGTTTTTTCGCTGATTTTCTTTGTTTCTTTGTACCAGGAACTGGAACATACTTCTCAGGATACTTTTTTAAATCTAACACCAACTTTTGTATTTCAAGATTAGTTTTTTCTAGTTCTTTATAAAACTTATCATCGTTCACGAGTTTACCCAAAGAACCATCCCCTTTATTTACTTTCTCCATGATGCTCGCTACTTGGTGAGATGCATCCGATAAATTCCTTACCAAGGCAGCTATTTGTACGGAATCCAATTGCTCGGAAGCCTTACTAAAGTGACTCAATCCATTGCGTAAATCCTTGTCATAAACAGGCAAATTCTTGGAAAACGATGCAACATTCGTCATTGTTTCATTAATCGTCGGGGACATGGTTACTACGGTCTCACGCAACGTCTTGATTGCTTTCTGTAATTCCTGTATTGTGCCTGGCAATTCTCCTATAGCATTAGTTAAATCTTTACTATGAAAAAATTGATTTAACGTAGAAAACAATGAATCCGCACTATTGCTTAAGTTTACCACCCGACTATTTACTATGCTCAAAATATCTTTAGAATACTCGGGTAATAATGGATCTCCATCTTGTGCTAAATCTTTGCTATCCCCTTTTAATAATTGTAATGTTACCCCACCCAACAAATCACTTTGCAATTTAATTCTACTATTCTTGGGAATATCTATATCACTTGATATTTCAATAACCGCTTCTATCATTTCACCATCTTCCAACATATGTAACTTTCGAAGTACACCAATCCTATAACCGTTATATATAAGCGCTGTACCCGCACTTAATCCTTGAGTGTTCGTATACATTACATGAAACTGTCTACCTCTACTTAACAGATTATCTCTACCCATCATGAAATTATAACCCATAATGAAAAGAACGATAGCTATTACGGTTAACGTTCCTACCTTAAACTCGTTCGATATATTTTTAAACACGGCCAATGAAATTATTGACAAATTTACGAGAAATTCAAAAACTAGTACGATTAATTAATGGATATCCAAATAACTTATAGAATTATATAAAAAAAAGAAAGGCTTCGCGTTAGCGAAGCCTTTCTTTATGAAATCAAGAGTTACGATTAACGAGTAACTACAACTCGCTTGGTTGCAACTTCACCGTTATTAGTGAATGTTACGTTATAAATACCAGGGGCAACATTTGATAAGTTCAACTCGGTAACACCATTTGCTGATACATTAGACAATGTAGCAACAACAGCACCCATTGCATTTGTTACCTGAACAGATACTGATTTCTCGTTTGTAATAGCCATAGCCAAGTTAAACAAACCAGTAGATGAATTAGGATAAATGCTTATTGAATTTTCCAATGATACTTCCTTAGTTTCTAAGTAGGTATTGATACAGTTAGGTGGGTATTGAACATACACTGTACGAGATACAATGATAGCTTCGTTACCTTCTGGATCAGTTAAAGAATAGTTAATGAAGTATACACCCGCTTCGTAGATATTAACGTTGTGTCCTAAAACTTTTACCAACGGTGCTAAATCACCAGAAGCAAAGTAGTTATCACGCAAAATCAAACCACTCATTGCCCAGAAAGGCTGACCAATACAAGCAGACACTGGAGGTGCAGTGATAGTTGGAGCAACACGATCTACAACTTTAACGAAACGCTGTTTAGTAATTGAATTACCAGAAGCATCTGTTGCGGTATATGTCTCAACGTAAGTTCCCAATTTGAATGGATCCACTTTACCTACTTTAGTTACAGAAACCTGTGACTTATCATAGTAGTTATCAGTTACAGTTACGTTACGGCTGAAATAAGCGTCGTTTACATCATGAATAACCGTATCGCTAGTATTCAAGTTGATTTCAGGAGCGATATAATCATCTACGCGGTAGTTAATTACAAATCCGTTCTGAATAGCCTTGTTACCTGATGGGTCAGATGAAGTATAAGTTACAGCATAGGTACCTCTTTCGTTAGTATTAACAGGTCCTTTAAAACCAGGAGTCTTGTTCAAAGTGATACCACCATTACAAGGATCTACTGCATAAACCTGATCAACGAATACGCTACCAATCTGTACATCGATTGTGGTACCATCAACGATGTTATCATTCAACAACTTGATGCTTGGTGCTTTAGTGTCACGAACCTGAACCAAACGCTTCACAGATGAGCTGTTTGACTGAGCGTCTTTTACTGAATACGTTAACAAGTAATCTCCAACAACGTTGTCTAATACTTTGCCATCAATTTTAATAGCTGAAGTTAAGTTACCGTCGTTAGCGTCAATTGCAACTGCACCAGACTCGTTGTAAGTATCGCACTGCTCTAGAACCAATGTATCGTTACCGTTCAAGGTTAATACTGGAGCAGTTTTATCCAATGCTACAATAACGGTACGAGTTCTTGTAATCGCCTTGTTTCCAGATGCATCTTCCAAATTGAATTCGAAAGTATAAATACCAGGAGCAGTACAATCTAAGTCAGTTTTAACCTTAACCTTGCTTGTCATATCTCCTTCAGTTGGATCTTCTGCTTTGTAAGAAGTACCTGCAACTTCTGCATAACAAGCAGTTTTAGTAGCAGCTTTTTCCACACGCATAGTATCAGCACCAATCAAAGTGATTGTAGGTGGCTTGTTGTCGTTTGCTAAAATTAGAGCATAATCTTCAAACTCACCAACAGTATTTACACCGCAAGGAGTGTTACTAAAGTCTGAATAAGCTACACCAACGCGCAATCTAGTGGTTCCTTCGAAACTGCTAGATAAGTTTGGAATAGTAAATTTAGCTGAAGCAGAAGCATTGGAAATTTTACCAGAAGTTAAAACTTCTTCCCCTGCATCGTTGAAGTCACCATCAATGTTGAAATCAATCCAAGCTTTGAAGTTTACATCGTTTGAAATAGTATTTCTACTCACTTCTAAATCGTACGAAGCTCCAAATGTTAAGGTTGGCTTAACCAAATCAGCATCATCAGTAAAATCATTGTAAGCATCTAATCCTGCATCCGATTCGTTCGACAACAAAGTTTTAGAACCTGATGTAAGCGTTACTTTATTGATTCCTACGTCAGAAGACTGAATGTCTACCAACGGAACGCAATAATCCAATACAATTACATATTTGTTTTTGATTACCTTCTTAACTGATGAACCAGCGGTTGCAGCTTCAGCAGCTCTGTTTGAGGCAGTTAAAGTAAATGTATAAGCGCCACCCTTAGTGAATTTAATCTTAGGGTTCTGAGAATTCTTATCGGTACCATCTTCATACGTAAACGTAGTTGGGAAGATACTCCATTCAAAATCGTTGGCGTAGTTAGTTTTGGTAGTGATTGTAACAACATCGTTTACGTTAGGACGCAAGTTGGAAGCTGTATAATCTAAGTCACCCGCAGTTGTAGGAGTGTATACACCATATTTCTTCATGAATGTATCAACACCTGTACAAGTTCTAGCAATCAACATCATGTAATAGTCTCCATCGGTGAAGAACCCACTATAGGTTAAATCAGTTGGAGTAAATGGTCCATCAACATC
>CANGWH010000011.1 GCA_947457565.1 Flavobacteriales bacterium | reverse complement strand
CATCATATCAGGCACTACTTTATTGATCGTGTTTTTGATATCTGTAATGGGCGCATCCACATACTTGCCAAAAACACGCATTTCATTTCTATACATTTCTTTTACCATCAAACCCTCATTGGTTAGAACCACATCATCTCCTGTTTGAATGGGAACACTGTCTTTTGATAGTACCTCCGAACTGTCTTGACGAGCAATTTTACTCACGTTTGAATCCGTTTTTTCATTATTAGAACAGCCGCTAAGCACAAAAGTAAAAACAGCAACAACGGAAAGAAGGAAATTCTTGTACATATTGAACAGCAAATTAAGCAAATTTGTGGTGTTAACGTCTAATTTATCGGCAATTTTGATGTAGGTTTGTATCATGAAATTTCTTGCAGAAATTGAAATACTTCCGTTGAAAGGATTGTTAGACCCTCAGGGCAAGGCTGTTGAAAGTGGACTACCTAGAATTGGCATCGAGCATGCTACCAATGTTAGGGTAGGAAAATTTATTACCATGGAGCTTGAAGCAAGTTCCGATATTTCTGCACATGAAATGGCAGAAAAAGCCTGTAAGTCGTTGTTAGCCAACCTAATTATGGAAGGTTACACTATTCGTATTTCTTCTATTTAATGATGATAGTTTACAACGTTACTTGCAACTTGGACAAGCCATTAGCACCAACTTGGCTCAATTGGATGTTCCAGGAACATATCCCAGAGGTGATGCAAAGCGGTTGTTTTTTGGAGTGTAAGGTATTGAAATTACTTACAGAATCAGAAGACAATCAAGGCGTAAATTATGCTATACAATACACAGCAAACAGCATGGAAGAATATGAGCGTTACAAGCAAGATTTCGCTCCTGCATTGCAACAAAAAACCAAAGATAAATTTGGGGATCAAGTGCTAGCCTTCCGAAGTTTATTGGAAGTTATTAACTGATTGCATGCACGGTGTTAAACCCTGGAAGATTGAATCGGCATTAGCTAATTACAAACAATTTACCTGGGTAGATGTCCGCAGCGAGAATGAATTCGCAAAAGCCCACATTCCCACAGCCATTAACATTCCCATTTTAAGCAATTCCGATAGGGTTGCGGTGGGTACTTGTTACAAACAATCCGGGAGAATTGCCGCCGTTCGATTGGGATTAGAGCTAGTTGGCCCTAAATTCCCAACGATTTACGATCAGCTGTTAGAATTATATAGCAACGGGAAACCGTTACTTTTTTATTGTTGGAGAGGCGGGCTAAGGAGCCAGATTGCTTCAACCTTAATGTATTGGGCTGGTGAATCGGTAAATATTATTGAGGGGGGATATAAAAGTTACCGAAATTGGGCATTACAATATTTCGAAAAGCACCAACATTTCGTTGTGCTGTCTGGTTGCACAGGATCTGGAAAAACACAGATCTTGCATGAACTGAGAAAAGAAAACCTACACGTTGTAGATTTTGAAGGATTAGCCCACCACAAGGGAAGTGTATTGGGTGGCATCGGCCAATTACCACAACCCAGTACGGAGCATTTTGAAAATTTGATTGCTTTCGAATTATTGCAGTTTGAGGACAACAAACCGATAGTTGTAGAAAATGAAAGTAGACGTATAGGCAGTTGCATACTGCCGGAAGTTCTTTGGAAAAACATGCAAAACGTACGGGCAATTGAGATAACTACGGATATAAATACGCGGATAGACCGATTGTATGCAGAATACGCGAATCTTCCAATAAACAAGCTTAAAGAACAAACGGCAAAATTGGCAAAACGATTAGGGGGGCAAAACGAAAAGTTAGCGCAGCAAGCCTTGGATGCAGGTGATTTCCGAACCTGGATTTCAATATTGTTGGTTTATTACGATAAAGCCTATACCAACTATCAAGCGTTGTTTAATCATCAAATAGAATCGATTTCCATTGAATGGTTAGGGGAAAATAAAAACCAAATCGATCCAACTTCGTTAGAAGAAATTATAAAATCTATATACAATGAATCTTAACAATAAAGTTGCCGTTGTAACGGGAGCGAACAAAGGAATTGGACTAGAATGCGTTAAACAGCTGTTGGATGAAAACTGTGTGGTTTACGGAATTTGCCGAAGCGGGTGCAGCACTTCGCACGAGAATTTCACTTGTTTGCATGCCGATGTAAGTAATTTAGACTCCCTAAAAACCGCGATGGATACCATTTTAGCGAAACACGGTGCCATCGATATATTAATCAACAACGCTGGTTTAGGTTATTTCGGTCTTTGCGAAGAAATCCCGTTGGAACAATGGCATGAAATGTTTAACACGAATGTAACGGGGTTGTTTTATGCCACTCGGATGGTTTTACCAGGCATGAAAAATCAAGGATCTGGACATATTATTAATATCGCTTCTATCGCAGGATTGGAGGGTTATCAGCAAGTTTCGGGGTATTGCGCTACCAAATTCGCGGTTCGTGGATTTAGTGATGCGTTATACAAAGAGGTAAGGGATAAGGGCGTTAAAGTAACGTGTATTTACCCAGGTTCTGTGAAAACCGACTTTTTCAGACACAACGACGCCATCACCCCGCACGACAACATGTTAATGCCCGAGGATGTAGCAGCACAAATTTTATGGTGTTTAAAAACACCGGACAATTTCCACAACGTAAACGTAGAAATACGTCCGTTAAAGCCTCGGGGTTAAGACTACTAAAGATAGGTTTTCATTTCGGAAGCTAATAATTGGGCTTCTCTTGCTGCAGCTTCGGCAAAATCCTCACCGTTGGAAGCATACAAAATACTTCTAGATGCGTTTACTAATAACCCCGCGTCGGCGTTTAGGCCAGCGGCTGAGATATCTTGCAAACTTCCGCCTTGAGCACCCACGCCGGGTACAAGCAAAAAATGGTTAGGAATTATCCTTCGGATTTCGGCCACTTTTTCAGCTCTAGTGGCACCTACAACAAACATTAATTGCTCTTCCGAACCCCATTTGCATACCGTCTCAATGACTTTTTCGTATAAACGCTTACCGTTTTCTTCCGTTAATTGAAAATCGGAATGACCCGCATTGGATGTTAAGGCTAAACAGATAACCCATTTATTTTCAAACTCTAAGAACGGTCTAATACTGTCTTCTCCCATGTAAGGGCTAACCGTGATTGCATCAAAGTCCATGGCCTCAAAAAATGCTTTTGCATACATGGTACTGGTGTTTCCGATATCGCCTCGTTTGGCATCGGCAATTCTTAACGTATTTGTAGGCAAATAGGACAAGGTCTCTTCCATCCACTCCCAGCCTTTTCGGCCATATTGCTCATAAAACGCAGTGTTAACCTTGTATGCAACAGAATAAGGAATGGTATTTTCTATAATGGCTTTGTTGAACTCTAAAAGTCCGTTTCCATCGCTAGATAAATGCGCGGGTAGCTTTTCAATTTGGGTATCCAAACCCGTGCATAGGTAGGATGATTTGGCTTTTATTTCCTGAATGAGTGCTTTTCTATTCACAACGATGCAAAGTAACAACAGGAAAGCGGTATTCGGGAATTTATCGTTATTTTCGTATACAATGCCCATTAGAATACTATTACTAGCTGTTATATTGTTGGTTAAGCCTTTACAATCGCAATATATTAAGATTGGGAACGGTTATATTTCTGGAACCATCGCCGGTCCGTTTAGCGCTTCTACCAGCCGAGATACTCAGTATTCAAAATTTGCCTACATTTTTCCTAAATCTGTTTTAGGAAATTTAATGCATGGAGATACCATTACTTCAATTGAAATTTTCCGCGTTGGTGGTGGTTTACCAGATAGCAACTGTGTTGTTAATCTTTATATGGGTAATACCAATCGTTCTGATTTTGGAAGCGGAAAAGTTTCATTTTCAACTGAGTTATCCAATGCACGTTGGGTGGGGACATTGAAACCTGCGGAGGTATTTAATACGATGGAAAAATTCTACCCATTGGTATTTTCTAATCGGTATCGATATGATAGTTTGTTGGGCGAAAATCTTACGCTCTTTGTTGAATACAAGCAATGGAAAAAACAGCCAGTGGCTATGTCGTTTTACATTGAAACCCCCAGCAGCGTAATTGGCTATGCTAATAACCAAACGAAATATTTGGTTTCAACCACAAATCAGGACAGTTTATCAAGTTCAACCTCTTTCCATCCTACCATTGTTTTTAATTTTCCGAAATTTCAGCAAGACGTGGCTGTGATAAAAGCCTATACCTTGGGGAAAATTCCGTTGCCCTTGGGAAAACCGGATAGCGTTCAAGTTTTAGTAAAAAATGTGGGAAAATCAAACCTAAACAACTATTGGCTAAAGACTTACTCCATTGGAAAAAACAGACAACAAGATAGTTTCCGCATTAGTTTGAATGTTGGAGAAGAGAAGTTCTTTCAAGTGCCTTCCTTAAATCCCAAAATTCATAGCCAAGACACTATTTATGTAGAATCATCAGACATTAACAGCTCCAATAACACATCTTGGTCGGTTAGATTGGGTAATCCCAATGTTTACAGTTACCGGGATATCACGCTTTCGCCGGCTCCGGGAGGTATTGGATTTAACGGAAGTACGGGTGATTTTGTAGCAAAATTTTATTCGGCTAGCAATAAATTTCTAAATCAGGTGACCGTAGTTTTCGGAGGTTCTGGGGTTCCATTTCGCATCGGTATTTGGGAACAAAATAAATCCTCTAGATTACCTGGTAAGTTGGTATATCAAAGTGATTCGTTGATTTCAAAATCAGGGAATTACATATTGGACTTTAAAAAGCCCATAACTGTAAATGGTACTTTTTATGTGGGGGTTCGGCAGTTAAACACCAGCAATGTAGCCTTTGGCTATCAAATGGAAGAACCGGTGCGTCCTAATTCGTTCTTTTATGCGGCACCTTTGGGCGATACCAACTGGGTTGATTTTCATCCTGATGCTCCGTACAAGTTTTTAATTGAACCAAGGTTACAAGCAGATTACGATTTTGCATGCATCAGTGCAGACTTTCCCAAAGACACTATTAATGCCTATGTTACTGACACATTAGCACCCAAAGCCACTTTTGGCAATGTTGGCGTGTTTAAACCCAAGGATTCAGCTATATTTACCGTAGAAATCTTTGCCCCTAATGGACGCGTTTATAAGGAATCGGTGCGAGACACCCTACGTTCAGGGGGGAGAAGAACCTACACCTTTCCAAAGACTTTTTACCCAAAAAACCTGGGAGAATACAAAATGATTGCTTACAGCAGCCATGGTAGAGATAGCATTAGAGACAACGACACACAGGTAGTAAAATTTTACGTTGGGGTAAAACAAGATGTTGGGGTAACTACTGTTTACGACCCCGTAAATAATCAACAGTACGAATATAAAACCGACACATTGATGCCGGTTGCAACCATCAGTAATATTGGTTATGACAATATTCCATCGTTTGTTGCTCGTTGCGTCATTTATAAAGGGAACAAAACGGTTTATAACGAATCACAATCCTTAGCATTACCCAAGTTTCAATCTAAAATACTGTTTTGGAAAACCTATAAATTTCAGGATACGGGCACGCATCGTGTTGCCTTTATTACTGAATACAGCAAAGATGCCTACCGAAAAAACGATACAATCATTCGATTGGTTTATGTATTCAAGTTGGTAGATGTAGGGGTAGACTCTATAAAATCTCCCGATAATAAACAGTTTTATGTACTAAACAAGCCTATTACACCTACCTATTATTTCTTCAACGATGGTGCAATTAAAGCTTATTCCATACCGGTTTATTGTAAAATATACGATCCTTCTGGAAAACTAATTTTTGTAGATTCTGTGCGGTATGATATGGAGCCTTATGACGGGGTTTTGCTTTCCTGGGGTAAATCATTTTTACCGAAACGAAAGGGCTTACATACGATGGTAATTAGTACTCGCCATTTCCAAGACAAATTCAAGGATAACGATAGTATTTCAAGTTTCTTCACGGTAGGTTTTCCATACGAGGTAGAGGTTTTATCTGTGGTAAACCCAATTAAAAACAAAGAGTATACGGTTGGATATGAGTCGATTAAGCCCAAAATCCTCCTACGGAATAATGGTTTTATAAAATCCAGTGGGCCGATAGTATTAGAAATATATCATTCAGGGAAAAAAGTACATACGGATATTCAGACCATTTCTATTGATACAGGTAAAACGGACACTGTGGTATTTTCTAAGTTTTTCAGAGCTCAAAAAGTAGGGGCTTATGATATGATTGTTTACTTCAATGGTGTTGATGAAAACTACCGAAAAAACGACACTGCCAGCACTGTTTTTACAGCCACTATTGGCAGAGACGCCTTACCAATTAATTATAAACTATTTCCTTTAAACAGCAACTATAATGTTGGTGATACTCTGCAAGAAATTCGGGTTTTTGCTGGTAACCAAGGAAAAGATAGTATTACTAAAGTCGTATTCAATTGTGCGGTTTACTCTCAAGGTAAAGAATTATACAAAGAATTTAAAACCATCGATTTGGCTGCTAATTCCGAGGATAGTATTTCCTTCTTTAGTGAACTGTTTTTCGCAAAGCCCGGTTTTTATTTTATTGAAATACAGTGTTCGTCGTTGGATGATCAAAATCCATTTAATGATACCTTACTGGGCGAGTTTTCTGTAATCGTAAAACAAGATTTAGCATTATTGAATTTCAATAACCCTGGGATAAATGACTTACCGGATAGCACCACACTATGGCAACCGCATGTATTCATCAGTAATAAAGGAGAAAGCGATTCAACTTCTTTAAGTTCCTTGATTTATCAAATACGTTCCATTAGCAATAACTCAATTGTTTTTGCCGATACTACTATTGTACCAAAGGTTGGACCCGGTGATACTGTTGAAATCGCGTTTAAATCGTTTAAAACTGAAACTCCGGACGCCTATTTAATAGAATCATTCATCAATAAACCTATTGATTTAATTGCAGAAAACGACACTCTGAGAATGCCGTATATATTAGAGAAAAACAGTGTTTATATTCAAGGTAAGAATGTGAAAACAACCATTTTTCCTAACCCCGTTTCCGATAAGGTTACAATTAACTCAAGCCATCCAAATTATACCATTTCCCTCGTAGATGCCATGGGTAAAAAGGTGTATCAGGGAAAGAGTACAAATTCAGTTTCTTCGCTGCTTACAGAAAGCTATTCAAACGGTATTTATTTAATAACCATAGAATCCAAAGAAGGAGTATTTTCGCAGAAAATTCTGATTCAGCATTAATTTATGAAATTTTGGTTTGTTCGATTTACGATGCTCAGTATCTTGGGCTCGTTACTGTTTCAATCGTGCGGTGGAATTAAGCCTGCCGCTCCAACTACGGCCAATCAAACGATAGAAAAAAAGGCATTACCCGCCATTACGTCTACTATTAATATACCAATTAAAGTGGAAATGAAGCCATTTTTAAAGATGGCCGATGATGCTTTTGACAAAGAATTTACGGGAAGTGACAAACCTTGTTCTGGATTGCGTTACGATTACAAAGTTCAACGTCAACCATTAAAAGTTACAGGAAAGGGAAAGACGTTGTTTTTGGATCTAAATATGGCGTATGGTTTCCGTGGTGAATATTGTGCTGGTTGCATCATGGAAACCTGCATAAATCCTCCGATTCCCTTCTCTTGCGGTTGGAATGAGTCCTTGCGCAGAGTGAATGTGAAGTTATCTTCAGACATTGAAATATTGAATAATTATCGAATTAAATCCACTTCGAAATTCCAAGAATTAAATACCATTGATCCCTGCGCCATCACCTTTGCAAATATCAATATCAATAATGTCTTGTTAAGTCAACTAAAGCCACAGCTTGGGAATTTCGCAAAAATGATTGATCAAGAAGTAGCCAAACAAGACCTTAAGCCTTATATACTTCCTGTTTGGAAAGCACTACAAGAAGATATTAAAATAGATCAGGTTGGGTATTTACGTTTTCAACCCCAACAGTTAAGTTTGGGAGAATTATCCATGAACGGAACTCTTCTTTCGTTTTCAGTAAGTTTAAAAGCGGCACCAATTATTTCTCACGAATCTCAGCATAAACAACCCTCGGTATTACCCAACTTAACCACCTACCAAAAAGGCAGCGGTTTTGAGGTTTACACAGACTTAGCCATGAATTACGATTCATTATCGGCCATGGTTTACGGTACCATCAAAAACGAATCGTTTGCTTTAGGTAAAGAAAAAATACAGGTTACCTACATGAAGTTGTTTCCAGCCAACGAGAAGCTGGGTGTAGAAGTTGGATTTACAGGAACTAAAAAAGGCGTATTCTATCTGCTTGGAAACCCCGAATTTGATAGTAAAACCGGACATTTAAAACTTAAGAATGTTGAGTACGATATTGCCACAAAAAATGTTCTAATCAAATCGGCTAAATGGTTACTGGATGAGACAATTCGAAAAAAGCTTGAAGAGCAAATGGATTTTGATATGTCGGATTTACTCAACAGCACTAAGAAATCGATCCATGAATCTTTGAATCAAAAAATGGATTACGGGGTACAATTAAAAGGCGGATTAACAGCTTTAGATATTGTGGGATGGGACATCAATAGCAAGAACCTAGTGGTAAGAGCTAAGACCAAAGGAGACCTACAAGTAATAGTAAACCAGTAATTTACCAAACTGATTATATTCCCATTCATTTACTTTCCAATTCCTAAACTTGTACTAATATCTATTCTACTATTTTGGTAATCTATGGGATAAGGACTGGATTTTTTATCAATGTATAAATAAGCTATTTTACTGTCAATATATTCTAGGACGGGAGAATTGAAATAAAAAAGGCTAACTCTAATGAGTTAGCCTTTTTCGTTATTCTGAGTGTTTTTCTATTTATAAAACAACACATTGAGATGTCTGTCTTACACACAGACTACCAAGAAGTGAGTTGATTAACCAATTTTAGCAATCAAATCTGCAACGCGTGCACTATAACCAGTTTCGTTATCGTACCAACCTACTATTTTCACGGTATTTCCAATAACTTGGGTTAATTCGGCATCGAAAATACAAGAATGGGTATTTCCAACGATATCAATACTTACGATAGGATCTTCATTATATTCTAAAATTCCTTTCATTGGACCTTCAGCAGCGGCTTTCATTGCAGCATTCACTTGCTCAGCAGTTGCAGCTGTTTTTAAAGTACAAGTAAAGTCAGTTACAGAGCCATCTGGAATGGGAACACGCATTGCATTTCCATTCAATTTTCCCTTTAAGTGAGGTAATACTAATCCAACCGCTTTCGCAGCACCCGTAGAAGTAGGCACAATGCTGTAGGCTGCCGCTCTTGCACGACGTAAATCTTTATGAGGTGCATCGGCTAAGTTTTGGTCGGCTGTGTAAGCATGAATCGTGGTCATAAACCCTTGTTCTACGCCAAAGTTGTCGTCCAACACTTTTACCATAGGAGCCAAGCAATTAGTTGTACAACTAGCGTTGGACATAATTGATTCGGTACCATCAATTACCTCGTCGTTAACACCTAAAACAACGGTTTTAACATCCCCAGTTGCGGGAGCAGAAATTACTACCTTTTTTGCACCAGCTTCTAAATGCATTGCTGCTTTAGAGGCATCGGTAAAGATACCTGTACTTTCTAAAACAACGTCTACACCCATAGCACCCCAAGGCAATGCCTTTGGATCTCTTTCTGCCAATGCTTTTATTTTCTTACCGTTGATAATCAAATGTTCAGCATCTGAAGAAACTGTTCCTGGGAATTTGCCATGAACTGAATCGTATTTTAACAAGTGTGCTAAGGTAGCATTGTCGGTTAAATCGTTGATGGCTACAACCTCAACGCCGGGTTTGTTGATGAGAAATTTAAAGGCATGACGGCCGATACGACCAAATCCATTAATTGCTACTTTCATGATATTGTGAGTTTTGGATGATAAATTTTTGCAAAAGTACGATATGTTTTCGGATCAATTATTCCCATATCGATGTAAAAAATCGTGATAAGCTTGTTCAATTCCAACTTCTAAGGTTGTTTTAGGAGTCCATCCTGTTGAGAACAACCGAGTTGAATCCATTAATTTTCTTGGCGTTCCATTGGGCTTTGTTGTATCAAATACAATTTCTCCTTGAAACCCTACGATACTGCCAATTAATTTTGCCAAATCACCAATGGTAATGTCTATACCGTAACCTACGTTTACGAATTGTTTTTCATTGTAATTAAGCATCAGATACACCAAGGCGTTGGCTAGGTCATCGGCATACAAGAACTCTCTAAGGGGGGAGCCATCGCCCCATACAACCACTTGGCTATCTTGATTTACTTTGGCTTCGTGGAATTTTCTGATTAGTGCTGGTAAGACGTGTGAGTTTTCCGGATGATAATTATCGTTCGGGCCATACATATTGGTGGGCATTGCCGAAATAAAATTACACCCGTATTGATCCCGATACGATTCGCACATTTTGATACCTGTTATTTTAGCAATGGCATAGGGTTCGTTGGTTGGTTCCAGAAAGCCACTTAACAAGTACTCTTCCTTTAGTGGCTGAGGAGCCAATTTGGGATAAATGCACGAAGAACCCAAGAACAACAATTTTTTTACAGACACCTTGTATGCATAATGAATCAAGTTGTTTTGAATCATTAAATTATCATACAAAAATTCAGCTCGGTAGGTATTGTTTGCTAAAATCCCTCCAACTTTTGCAGCAGCCACAAACACATAATCGGGATTCTCTTCCTTGTAAAACTGCTCAACTTCTTGTTGATTTCTAAGGTCTAATTCGCTTGACGATTTGGTTAAAATATTGGTATATCCTAAACGCTGTAACTCACGAACAATGGCACTACCTACCATTCCTCGGTGTCCGGCAACATAAATCTTAGCCGATAACTCCATTATTCAAAATAGTTTTTGGTTTGAAAACCACCCTCTTTTAGGTAGGTTTCTTTTTGCATAACCTTAATATCGCTTTGCATCATATCCATTACTAGATCGTTCAAGGTATGTTTAGGCTTCCACCCCAATTTTTGATGTGCTTTAGTTGCATCGCCAATCAACAAATCCACTTCTGTGGGTCTAAAGTACTTGGGATCTACAAATATTACCTCTTGATTGATGGATAATGCTGGTGCTTTCCCCGTGGCTGCCGTGTATTTCGCTTCGTCAATCGCTGTAACATACCCTACTTCATCTACGCCTTCGCCTTTAAAGCCCAATTTTACACCAACAAAATCAAAGCTCATGCGTACAAATTCTCTAATCTCGGTGGTTACTCCGGTAGCGATTACAAAATCTTCGGCCTTTTCTTGTTGCAAAATCAACCACATAGCTTCTACATAGTCTTTAGCATGTCCCCAATCGCGCTTGGAGTTTAGGTTACCCAAGTACAATTTGTCTTGTAAGCCTAAGGCTATTCTAGCGGCAGCTCTAGTGATTTTTCTCGTTACGAAAGTTTCTCCACGAATTGGACTTTCGTGGTTGAACAAAATACCGCTACAAGCATAAATATCGTATGCTTCTCTGTAATTCACCGTTATCCAAAAACCATACATTTTTGCTACGGCATACGGACTTCTGGGATAAAATGGCGTGGTTTCTTTTTGCGGAATTTCCTGCACCAATCCATACAATTCCGAAGTAGAGGCTTGATATATTCTGGTTTTTTTAGTTAGTCCTAAGATTCTAATAGCCTCTAACAGACGCAATGTTCCAACGGCATCGCAATTGGCTGTGTACTCTGGAGTTTCAAAACTTACATGTACGTGAGACATCGCACCCAAATTATAAATTTCATCGGGCTGCACTTCTTGAATGATTCGAATCAAATTGGTTGAATCCGTTAAATCACCGTAATGCATTTTAAATTTAGACCCTTCAATATGCGGATCTTCGTATATATGATCCACTCGATCGGTGTTAAACAATGAGCTACGACGTTTGATGCCATGCACCATGTAGCCTTTTTTCAACAGGAACTCAGCTAAATACGCTCCATCTTGTCCGGTGATACCGGTAATTAATGCAACCTTCATTATTTTGCACAAAAATAATCATTTTAACAATGGTACTTGTGGTTACTCATCAAATTTCGGTGCGACTTCGCTATGTTTTGCACGAAATATTTGAAGCCAACCACAACATTGATATTTGTATAGTTAGCACAGAAGATTTTTTACTATGGGAACAACTTCCACAGACATCTGCTTCTTTGCGATCCATAGTACATTACCACACCAATGACCAAAGCACAATAAAGCAAGAAGAGTTAGTAACAATTAGAGCTAAAAAGTTAGGATTCACTGGGGAAATCCACCATCTATTGGGATCGGGTATTTTAGAGGAACAGCAAATAAATGAGCAATGGAGAGAACCAGGATATTATGAATTACCTGTTCCCATGAAATTTCGTTTTGAGCATAACTGGGTAAAGCAACTCCCTGTATTATTTCCAATGCCAAATTCTACTTTACTCTTTGATCCTTTTTCTATGATTTTCTGGATTCTTTCTCGATACGAAGAGTATTTTTGGTCTATCGATATTAACAAGAAATCTGCCATGACTTCTGGCGTTACTAATCTATTGGAACTTCGTTTTTCCGGAAAAAACAGTCATGCTTTTCGTTATAACTATTTAAACAAACCCATTGTTGATTGGGTACGGCAGTATTTGTTTTGCATTATTGGTATTGACAGCAATGAGGAACATTCGTTAAGAAAAAAAACATTCCAAATAATACCCACTGCTGATATTGATATGGTCTTCAAATTTGGGAAAAGACCCTGGATAAGAAACATCGGCTCTTGGATTTTATCGGCTAAAAACCCGGGAGTCTTTGTAGAACGCATGGTATCAATATTTACTCGAACAGACCCGTACAATCCAGTAAATGAAACGCTTTCACTACTAAAATCTTCAAAAAATGCTCGCTGCTTTTTGTTGTTAAGCAATAAACATGATGCGTTTCATAAACAAAATCGATTAGAACACGGTGAGGTAATATCCGTTTTAAAAACAATAATACAGTCGTTAGGTAATTCCAATGTTGGTTTGCACCCCAGTATTGAACTATTAAATTCTGAAAAGCCAAATTCTTGGTTAAAAGAAAAAGCAAACTATATAGATTTGGAGGGGAAGCAGCAACCCAGTATTTCTCGATTCCATTATTTATTTTTTCATTTGCCAAACCATTACCAAACCCTATTATCCATGGGAATTACGGAAGACTGGTCTATGGGTTACCATGATTGTCTTGGATTCCGGGCAGGGACTAGTTTCGCCTTTCGTTGGTTCAATTTAGAGGCCAATACAAGCACCCATTTACAAGTGGTTTCGTTCCAAGCGATGGATGTAACTTGTAAAAACTATTTAAAGTATAACAGTGAACTATCAATTAATTATATTGATTCACTTAAACAAACTATTCAATCAGTAGGTGGGGATTTTATTTTTGTTTTTCATAACGAAAGTGTAAGTGAAAGCAGACCATGGTTGGGTTGGAAAAACACCATATTGGAGTGGTTAAAACACTAAAATCCATGCTAAAACCAAAAACCATTCAACTTACAAAGCGAGCAAACATTAACGATACGTTGTGGAACAATTGTATAACGTTAAGCGGGGCTAATTTGGGATATGCGCATTGCGAATACTTGGATGCAATGTGCGAGCATGGTTGGGTTGGGTTGGTTTATGGCAACTACGAAGCTGTTTTCCCCTTACCTATTAAAAAACTATGGGGATTATTCAACTACGTAGTTCAGCCAAAATTTTGTCAACAGTTAGGTGTTTTTGGTAATTTAAAGGAATGCTCTGAAGAGGATTTTTTATCGGCTATCCCATGGTATTTTTTTCGCGTTCGCTTGCATCTGAATTCCTACAATCAAGCTCCACTTATTTCGGGCATAACCTATAAAACCAATTTTATTTTAGAGCTTCAATATCCTATTAAGATTAATAAGGATGGTCAAAAAAACATCCGTTTGGTATCTCATTTTAATTATGCCGTTAATGCTATCGATGCCGAACCAGTGATTGAACTATATAAACAACGTTGGGGGGCTTTAAATCCGCAAATCAGGGAATTGGATTATCATCGATTATTGAATGCCACTAAACGGCTGGGGTACGTAAACGATTTTTCCATGAAAGAAATTGGCTTTATTGTGATTTCGGCGCATCCATCAACCACCAATAAAGACGAAACAAACCTCCATGAACTCATTGGGGCTGGATTGTTTTTAGTTACAACCCAAGGCCCGTGTAGGTTTGCTCATTTTATATTGGGAGCACCTAATCCTTCACATTTAGAAAGCAATGGGATTATGCATGGTATAATTAACGCAGCCTTAAACCATTTTCAACGCAAGATAGATGTTTTTGATTTTGAAGGCAGTAGTATTCCTAGCGTAGCGGAATTTTATAAGAAGTTTAATCCTATCGACAAACCTTTTCGAATACTTAAAAAAGGTTTATAGTAAATATCTTTGCAAAAACGAATGAGCAATCCTTGGATCCAAGCGGCACGATTACGAACATTACCGTTGGCAATTAGTGGAATTATATTGGGCTGGTCCGTATCCCTGCCTAATTTAGAGAACAACACGAACGCTTGGTTGATTTTTGGATTGGCTATATTAACTGCAGTATTACTTCAAATCACAAGTAACTATGCGAATGACTATGGAGATTTTGAAAAGGGTGTAGATCAAGCGGCAGGAAGAACGGACAGAATGTTAGCATCGGGTGCTATCACTCCGCAATCCATGAAAAAGGCCCTTGTGTTTTTATCTCTGATTACTTTTGTTGTGGGTGTTATTTTATTGCAGATTTCTGGTGTATTTAGCGATTCACGAGGATGGTTTCTACTTGGCCTTGGTATTATTTCCATTGGTGCCTCACTGTTTTACACGGTTGGAAAAAACGCTTATGGCTATAAAGGCTTGGGCGATGCATTTGTATTCCTGTTTTTTGGAATGGTAACCGTTATGGGCATGGGCTTGTTGTTAAATGTTACTATCACCCTTGTACATGCCATAGCTTCTATTGGAATTGGTTGTTTAAGTACAGCTGTCTTAAACATTAATAATTATAGAGATATAATTTCAGATGAAGAAAAAAACAAACGAACGGTTGCCGTTATTTTAGGTAAAAATAAAACCATTATTTATCATGGATTTTTATTGGTTTTTGGATTGTTCGGTGTGGTAGCAGCGTTGATTATCATACAACACGATTATCTGCGTTGGGAACGTTGGATGCGTCCTGATATAGCTTACACATTGGGGTTGTTTTTTCCGTTTTTCGGGACAATTAACCAACAATATCGATTGTTAAAGTTGTGCGAACCCGGCGACAGAGAAGTCATTAATCCATTATTAAAAAAACTATCGCTTACCATTTTTGCATTGGTTATTGTTTTTTGTTTGATTGTAACTTTTATAACTAGTTAGTGCTGATAGTATGCTGATATCGCACAGTAAACACCTGTTATCGTTTCAAAAACCTGCAAAAACCAGTCGGGGTGAGTATTTAGAAAAACCTAGTTGGCTGATTAACCTTGGCGATGGTGTTATCCATGGCACTGGTGAAGCTAGTCCGCTATGGGATCTAAGCATAGACGGGAACGCGGATATTGATACTGTATTGTCTTTATTGCCTGATGAAATTAGTGAGTCTGATTTTCTATCCTTGTTAGAGTCTTGGGAGCCCGGAACTAATTGTGCTTTGCCTTCGATTCGATTTGCGTTTCATACTGCATATCTCGACTATAAGTCTGGCGGAACGGGTATTTGGGTAAACAACGATTTCACCCATAAGAAAGTAGGTATACCAATTAATGGCTTGGTTTGGATGAATACTATTGAAGCCATGGAAGAAGAGGCCTTAACAAAAATCAAACAAGGTTTTCGTTGCATTAAGTTTAAAATTGGAGCGCTCGACTTTGACGCTGAGTGCAGATTACTGGAACGTATTCGCTCCAAATATTCGGCCTTTGAATTAGAAATTCGCTTAGATGCAAATGGCGCATTGGGCGAAGACACAGCATTAGAACAACTTAAAGAACTGCATCGATTTAGCATCCATAGCATGGAACAACCCATACGAGCTGGACTAGAGAGTATGGAAAAAATCTGTCGAGAATCGAGCATAGATATTGCATTGGACGAAGAACTTATTGGCATAGCGCCCGCAAAGGGCAAAGCGTTAATTACCCGGCTAAAGCCCCGTTATTTGATATTAAAACCCACATTGTTGGGAGGATTAGATTTATGCGACCGATGGATACAGGTTGCCGAAACAGTTGGATGCGGTTGGTGGAGTACAAGTGCATTGGAGGGAAACGTTGGATTGTTTGCTATTGCGCAATGGGTATCTCAAAAACCAAACATCCCTTACCAAGGTTTAGGAACGGGTGCTTTATTTATGGAGAACTTCCCTAGTAATACGGAGATTAGGGGTGAATACTTATGGAGAAAATAACGCTTCCCAAGGATTTTACAGATATTGTAAGCGCCGTAATCCCAACAGAAGGGTTATCGGACTTCTTTACCTCGCTCTCGGCACAACCAAAAACATGTATACGATTAAATCCATTTAAGCAACAAAAGCTCAAGGATGCACTAATTGAAAAACAATCCGTGCATTGTAAAGATGCGTTTTTACTAAAAGAAAGGCCTTCATTTATTGGCGATCCGGGCTGGCATTGTGGTTCTTATTACGTGCAGGAATTAAACAGTACACGAGTTGGCGAAGCCGTACGATGGTTGTTAAATGACTTTGAACCGGGTTGTATTATTTTGGATTTGTGTGGGGCACCTGGTGGAAAATCAACCCACATTTCATCGGTTTTACGAAGAGATGATTTATTGGTGGCTAACGAAGTAATACAGAGTAGAAATCCCATTTTAATTGAAAATCTAAGCAAGTGGGGATTGGGAAATTTTGTGATAACGCGTGCCGATGCTACAGACTTTCAGCGCGTAAAAAGTACATTTTCAATTATCGCAGCAGACATGCCTTGTAGTGGTGAAGGAATGTTTCGCAAAGACCCGAAAGCTATTAATGAATGGAGTCTACAGCATGTAAAACTGTGTGCCGCCAGACAACGCAGAATTGCCGAAGATATTTGGCCTTCCTTGAAACCTGGAGGATATTTCCTTTATTCCACATGTACTTACAACGACATAGAGAACGAAGAAAATGTACAGCGAATATGTTCGGAATTGGGTGGGGAGCTTGTCTCATTGCCTGCAGAATTGGTTAATGGGTGCGTATCGATTCAGGATAACATGTATCGTTGTTACCCACATTTAACTGATGGCGAAGGGTTTTTTATGGCTATTATTCGTAAATTTTCTGATGATACTGTTCTTGACACATCGGAGAACAGAAACTCGAAAAAGAAGAAGAAAAATTTTCACAGCAAACCGATAGAATTGCCCTTAGAGTTACAGCATTCTTGGATAGGAACGGAAAACAGGGACGGCGAAATTTTTATACTTAAACGAGGTAAATGGTTAGACCGTTACGATGATGTTTTATCGTTATTGCCTAAATCCACCGCAGTAGGTATACCTATTGGCTTGTATAACAAAAACTTATGGAAACCTTCGGCTGCTTTTGATTTACTAAACGATAAACCCACTATTTATCCGGAACTGGAAATCTCAATGGAAGAAACCATTCGTTATTTTCAACGAGAATTTCTTTCTTTAAAACCGAACAACAAAGGTATAGTTGGTTTACGATGGAACGGATTATCTATTGGCACTGGAAATGCCGTAAACCATGGGATAAATAATTTATGGCCAAATGCTTGGCGTATACTTCAAAAGAATGTAGAAGGCACCACGATATTATCGTTTGATTAGTGCATTCGTTTAATTCTCTCGATGTAGCGCATTTCTTTTTCCGTTAAGAATCTCCACTTCCCCCTGCCGAGTTTAAGTTTATCAAACTCACCTAGCATTGCGCGATCCAGTGAAGTAACATCGTATCCAAAATGCTCAAACATTCTTCGTACGATTCTATTTCTACCACTTTTAATTTCAACACCCAATACATTTTCTTCACCTTCTTCTACCCAACCAATTTGTTCGAAAGTCATCCAACCGTCTTCCAATTCTACCCCTTCAACCCAGGCTAACATGTGTTCCTTAGTAGGCCTTTTGTCTAAGGTAGCGCGATAGATTTTTTTGATTTCGAAACTCGGGTGCATAAGCTTTTGGGAAAGTTCACCATCATTGGTTAACAGCAATACGCCTGTTGTATTTCTATCCAATCGCCCTACTGGATAAATTCTCTCTTTTCCAGGTAAATCAATTAAATCCAATACAGTTTGTCTACCATCAGGATCTGACGTTGACGTTATGTACCCTTTGGGCTTATTCAGTAATATGTAAATTGGCTTTTCAGGCGTTACTTTTTTATCTTCTACTTTCACTGTATCGTGCGGTCTCACCTTGGTGCCCAATTCGGTAACCACTTCACCATTTACCTTAACAAGGCCTTGAGAAATTAATTCATCGGCTTCTCTCCTACTACAAATTCCGCTATTGGCAATATATCGATTCAAACGAACTAGATCTTCGCCTGCCAATAATGATTGTTCTTGTTGCTGTTGAACTTTACCAAGTGTGCGTCTACTGCCTTTATAGCCTTTCGGAGTTTCTTGGAAGTTATCTTTCTTTTTGGTCGATTTTGATTTACTAAACCCACGATCCGTTTTTCCTCCAAATTCTGGTTTACCGAAACTTTTACCTGAACCACCAGAAAACGAGTTGTTATCTCTTCCAAAACGACTTGGTTTAGAATCACCGCCTGAATAGCCAGATTCTCTTCGATTTCCACTTTCGCTTCTATCCTTATTGGTAAATTTTCCTCTATCCCCAAAACCGCCTCCGGCATTGGTTTTACCACGAAATCCGCCTTTATCTCCAAAACGCTCACCCCTGCTATCGTTATTCCCATAGCCTCCTCTATCGCGATTTCCTTCGCTTCTAGGGTGTTTATTTCCAAAATCTCCACTTCCCGATTCACGTTTACTGCCATAACCTCGATCGCTGGTATTGCGATCACCGCCACTGCGATTGCTGAATCCTTTATCGGAATTACCCCAACTACCGGACGATTTATTTCCACCGCCCCACGATCCGCCACGAGAATTACCGCCGCGATCTGACCCACTTCTGTCTGACCCGTTTCTACTATTAAATCCGCGATCACCGCCAGGTCTACTGTTGAACCCGCGATTACCGCCTGTTCTATCTGTATTTCTTGATTTTTTTTCTTCGCCACCAAATCCTTCACCGCTATTTCTATTTCCGTATCCAGCCTTGCTATTGAAACCTTCAGAACTTCTGTTGTTTCCGTAACTGCCTTTGTTTCCAAAAGATCCACTTCTACCCTCTTTTCTATCAAACCCGCTTCTGTCAGAATCACCTCTACTATTAAATCCACGACCGCCAGAACTGCGATCACTGCCGCCACGGGTACTCGAATTTCTATCTGATCCACTCCAACTACCGGACGATTTATTTCCACCGCTCCACGAACCACCGCGGGAATTACCACCACGGTCTGAACCATTTCTGTCTGTCCCGCTTCTGCTATTATATCCTCGATCACTGCCACTTCTAGGTGATCTATTCTCGTTTCTAGAATTACTAAAACCCGATGCGTTGTTTGATTCAAATCCCTCTGAATTTCTTCGGGTATCTCTTGGTTTAGATGGTTTGGAATCGAATCCTTTTGAAGGATTAGAATTTGATTGATTAGAATCTGCTTTTAAGCGATTTCTCTTTTCTCCGGGTTGTCTATTTTTAAATTTTTGACCCCCAGAATTTTTGTTTTCATTTGGGTTAGGCGACTTCACAGCTGTCTAAAATATTTGTACAAAGTTAGCCATAGTTGTATTGGGAATAGTTGTTTTTGTCGATTTTAATTAATTCAACCTTCCCCTCTTGCAATTCGCGATAACCAAATTCGTAGCAATAATTGGCGATTTCATTGGTAAGGTGACGATTTATCTGAGTTAAATAATTAAACTCAAAACCTTTTTTAAGCAATGTTAATTTATCGATTTCCGCTGATCCATTACTCGTTTTTTCATATAATTCTTTGAGAATCTGTCGATTTCTTTTTAACACTGCATTTATTTCTCGGGTAATTTCTTTGTCGTTTCGATACGATTTATTGTGATAGGCGGAGCGACAATTATCGTCACAGAATTTTTTATCCAGTCTTCCTTTTAAACGGGTTGAACATTCTAAGCAGGTATTTTCCATAGTGATGATTTTGGGGGCTTGTACAAGTTAACCCAACAATTCCCCTAAAGCGGTATTGCTATAAAATTTGCGAATTTTACAAATTGTTCGGTTGTAGCATTCGATATTGGTGCTTTTTGGGTTGTTATACGGTTGTTTCTCACGTTGTTTTACATATTGGTTTTTGCTGTTTAAAAACTTAAACGTTTATAAACGGAAGTAAACATATCCTCTACGACTAGTTGTTTTTGGGGTTTATATTTTTGCATTACTTACAAGTGCAACTGATGGCCACATTTGTTTTGTAAGTGATTTTATTTTAAGTGTTTATAATGTATTAATTTAAGTGTTTATGAAAGTTCTAATTAACTCAGTTCGTCTAGTAGGTAACGTAGGTTTAGCACCAGAAGTTACAAAGTTTGAAAACGGAAAAGTCCGCGCCAAGGTAAGTCTTGCAACCACAGAAAAAAGTAAAGATCAGGGTGGTTCATGGCAAGAAAGAACGGAATGGCATCGACTAGTGGCATGGGGTAAACTTGCCGATCGTTTTGAAAAGGTTGTAGCCAAAGGTTCTCGATTAGTGGTGGAGGGAAAACTCCAACACCGGAACTTTATCGACACCGATGGACAAAAGAAATCCTTTTCTGAGGTGGTAGTTTCTGATTTTCTAGTAATCAAAAACAACAAGGCCTCTGACATGGAGAATCTTCGTGTAGAAGACGTGCGTTTTTAATTCATCGATGAGAAAAGAGGTCACACAGATTTTGTGTGGCCTTCTTTTTTAATCTAGGTAAAACTATGGAGTATTTTTGTATTGTGATTGAATACAATAAACTTCAATTAAGAAACGGACTTTGCTTTATTCATGTTGAAGACAAAAGTCGAACTAGCATTGTTTTAAATACTTTGTATCGAGTTGGTGCTCGAGACGAGGATGAAGAACGCACTGGGTTTGCACATTTATTTGAACATTTGATGTTCTCTGGTAGCGCAAATGTGCCGATTTTCGACAAAGAAGTAGAAGAAGCGGGCGGTCAAAACAATGCATTTACCAACAATGATTTTACGAATTATTATTTGGTGATGCCTCAAGAAAATGTTGAAACGGCTTTTTGGTTAGAAAGTGATCGTATGTTTTCATTAAACATCAATGAAAATTCTCTTAAAGTTCAGCAGGGTGTGGTGGTTGAAGAGTTTAAACAGCGTTGTTTTAATGCCCCATTCGGGATGTTATGGCATCATATCCGCAAGGCGTTGTATGAAAAAAGCAGTTATCGCTGGCCAACTATTGGTTTAACCTTTGAGCATATTGAGGAAGCGAGTTTGCAGAATGTTCAGTCGTTTTACAACAAATTTTATTGTCCATCCAATGCTATTGTAAGTTTAGTTGGAAATATATCTTGGGAAAAGGCCCAAGAATTAGCCGAGAAGTGGTTTGGTAGTATTGAGCCACGTTCTTTACGAAATTCTAGTTCTTATATTTCTCAGGAGAAACTTTCACCGTCAATTATTGAAGAAACTGATCTATCTCCAAACCCGGCCATATTTTTAGTTTGGGAAGGACCATCAGTAAAGAATCTTCATGATTCACTGTGCATGGAACTATTTGCAGAATTATTGGGTGGTTCAGATGTTTCTCCTTTACAAATTGAACTGGTTAAAAAGCAACAATTATTCAACGCTTCTGAATGTTTTTACTTGAAAGGAATTGACGAAGGAATGTTCATTTTGTATGGTATTTTAAACGATGGTATTTCATTTGATACGGCTAAGGAAGGATTGTTTACGGAGCTTAACAAATTGTACAGTGACGTTACATTTTCAGAACGTTTGATAGGGGTGAAAAACAGAATATCAACGCAATTACTTGTTGAGCGCACACAGCCCATGCAAATTGCTCAAAAATTATGTTACTACGAAAACATTGACTCCTTGTCTTTGATAAATCAAGAAACTAGCATTTTGGATAACATTACCGCAGAGGATATCATCGCAGTTTCTAAAAAAGTGTTAAATAACGATATCTTTCAAACCATCCATTATACCCCCAAGTCAAACGCATGAATTTCAGAAGTGTAAGACCCGCTCCCATTTCAATATCGGAATTTCCTATTCCTTCACTTGAAACAAGTTTTATTAAAAACAAAATTCCTTCTTTCATTCACGGCACTCCTCAGTTAGAAATTGTTAGAATGGAGTTGTTTTGGATGGCGGGAAGCAGAAATGCATTTGTACCTTTTTTAGCGAATTTAGCTGCGGAAATGTTGTTTTCTGGTAACGAGGGGATTTCTGAAGAGGAAATAATTAAAAAGCTTGACTATTATGGTGTTTCTTATTCCATGGATACAAGTGTTTCAACCACTAGTTTATCTATTCGTTTTCAGAAGAAACATGGTGCTATTGTAATACCTTGGGTATTGAACAATATAAGCACTGTTTCTTACCCTGTTTTTGAGGTAGATAACGCAATAATGGTAAGAACCGCGGGCATAGAGCGACAACAACAAACTCCCAAGTATTGGAGCAATCGTATTTCTTTGGAATCCTTATATGGCTTGGAGAATTCGTTGTCCAGGTTTGGTGAAATTGAACAATTAGCCAAGATCACCAGCGAGCAATTGAATGAATTTCGGAGAACGCATTTGAAGGTAGGATCTGCTATGATTTTTTTGTCTGGTGATGTAGATGCTTCTATTGTGGCCTTAATTGAATCCTTAATTTCAATAGAAAGTTCATCGGTTTTTACGCCAAATCCAAAAGTAAGTTCTACGTATTCTGGTATGGAAGGTACGGTTATAAAAAAAGAACTACCGAATGCAAGTCAAGTTAGCTTACAGATGGTTAAACACATTGTTCCTGTAAACCAGAGAGAAAGACATGTTTTAACTTTATTAAATTTGGTTTTGGGGGGATATTTCGGCAGCAGATTAATGCAGGAATTACGCGAAAAACAAGGGTTAACCTATGGTATTGGCAGTTATTTCAAACCGGCATTTGATGATTACACTTGGATAATTTCGGGGGAGATGAATTCAAACAACATGGAAAAAACACTAGTTGCCATTGAATCAATTTTTGCTGACCTTCGATTGAATCTTATTGAATTAGAAGAATTAACAAAATTAAAACAATATTATTCTGGTGTTTTTCGTTCTGGATTTGATGGACCGTTTGCGTTGTCTGGCAAAGTTCAAAGTAACATTATGAAACATCAAGATACCAATTACTATGCAACGGTGTTACCAGAAATTTGGTCTATCAGTTCAGAAGAAATTTTGCATTGTGCAAACAAGTATTTGAATGATAATTCGTTTGTTACTGCATTAGCAGGAAATATTTAGCTTTGAAAATAAAGATCTTACATAGCGCTCTGTTTTCTTTGTTCACACAAGTTTTACTTGGGATGAATACACCGGCACGTGTAAGTAGAGTTTGTTTAGATAAATTCACAAATAATCTCACCGTCTCATTAACGGTTAATGACGCTGATGCTTGTGGGTCGTTTCAATTTCACAGGGTATACGGTAGAGAAGATGCGGCGGCACCCTATGTGTTACTCAAACAAATTTCCACATTAAACGTATCCCTTATTTCCGCAACGGTACCTAACAATAAACGTTGGGAAATTTATATTTCTTCTCACTTTGCCTGTAATGGAATAGATTCTTTGGTTAGCAATCGTGTTTTAGTTGATGATATGGCTCCGTTCTTGTTTGAACCCGATAGCGTATCCGTCAACTATGCATCACAAAATTTAATAGCCGGTTGGACAAAACCCTCCGTGAATGATATTAAAGGATTTAGTTTATTCAAGGAAAATGGTGGAACTAATGTGCTTTTAAAAGACACTTTTTCGTTGTTCTACTCCTTTGCCAAATCGACTTTTAATCCTGCAAATTTCGGGACAATTAAGTTTAGTATTGCAGCATTTGATAGTTGTTTAAATGGTGGTATATTAAGTAGTTATCATACACCACCTTTTCTAAGTGTTCAAGTAGACCCTAATTACTATTGTTCTAGAAAATGCAGTCTGCTTTTAAGCCCTTACATCGGCTGGGCTTCGGATTCTTTTTGGTTATATCGATTCAATACAAAAACCAATCAATGGAAAATGGTTAAGGCAGGAATTTGGTTAGGGGCTTCTATGCTTATTGTTGATTCCAATTTGAATCTGGACGTTACGTATGACTATTTCTTTCGCTGTAAAAAGTCTGGGGCTAGTCTTACGTCAAGTTCTAACCGAATAGCCATACAACTTCCATCGTTGTCCAAAACCAACCCTCCAAGCTTAGAAATGGTTAGCGTAAATGGAAACTCTTTGGATATACTTGGAAACTCTGGGTTACTAAGTCCGGGGTTTTCTTATATTCTTGAAAAAATGGGTCCTGCTGGCGGTTGGAGTGTTTCTTCGTCGTTTATTAATTCGGGGCTGTCCGCCACTAGTAAGAGTATTAATAGTAATGATTTGGCCGTTGCTGTGAATTCCGGATATTACCGATATCGAGTTGTTAGACAAGATAATTGCGGCAAGGGTTTTGACACATCCACCATTCACACCAACATTTGGTTGCGATTGTCAGGGGGGAAATTGTTTTGGAATAGATATTGGGGTTGGTTATGTGCAACATGCAGTAATTCTATCACTTATAATTTAAACAGATACAATACGTTGACAAGTGTTTGGGAAACGGTTCAGTCATTTCAAAACACCGAAGACAGCTTCAAGGTCATCAGTGGCCTATGGGAAGGGCTTCAACGATTTAGAGTAGAGGCAACAAACAACAATAACGGAAGCGTTTCTTTATCCAATGACCTAGTGGTAGATTTGGGTTACAACAGCAATGTAAAAGATACGCTACTAATTCCCACTGCATTTACGCCCGCTGGATTAAATCCTATTTTTAAAATTAGCAACCCTGCTATTTCTCGAGGGGAGAGTACATTTGATATATATAATCGATGGGGGGAGCAAATTTGGTCTGGAGATGCGATCGAGGGTTGGGGTGGAAATGATCTACGAGGCAATGCTGTAAGTGATGGGGTGTATGTCTATCAATTTACTGCTGTTTACAGAAATAAGAGGGTGGTTCAATCGGGTTCTGTTTTGTTGTTAAAATGAGTATAACTGTTTCATTTTCAGGAAGATGCGGCTTTTTAAACAAGGCCAACAGAGATTGTTTTAGAACTTTGGTTAAGCGTATTTCTCACTCTGTAAAGATTAATAATGTTTCTCTTAATTACGTCTTCCTCTTGGATGACGAGTTGTTAAAAATAAATCGAGAACACTTGCAACACGACTATTACACCGATATAATCACCTTTGATTTAAGTGATAATGATAACTCTGTTATGGGCGAACTTTATATATCGAAAGAAAGGATAAAAGACCATGCACTATCCTATAAGGTTAGCGAGGAAGAGGAATTGATACGCGTCATGTCGCACGGTTTTCTTCATTTAATTGGGTTCAACGACAAGTCTATTGAGGAAGCTAAATCTATGAGAAAAGAAGAGGAGAGCTGTTTATCTTTGTGGAAGGAATTAACCAGCGTTTCACGGGAAACAATAACTATTTAAAATGGAAATTAATTACGATGTAATCGTAGTTGGTGCAGGGCATGCGGGTTGTGAAGCTGCGCATGCTGCAGCTACGATGGGTTGTTCAGTAATGCTAATTACGATGAACATGGAAACGATTGCTAAAATGAGCTGCAATCCGGCTATGGGTGGAGTTGCAAAAGGTCAAATAGTTAGAGAAATAGATGCGCTTGGCGGAATGAGCGGAATCATCACAGACAAAACCATGATTCAATTCCGAATGTTAAACCGATCCAAAGGAGTGGCCATGTGGAGCCCAAGAGCGCAATCAGATCGGTGGAGGTTTGCCGAGGAATGGAGGTTACAATTAGAACACAACCACAATGTAGATTTTTACCAAGATAGCGTAACCGAATTGTTGTTTCACGGGAAACAATTAAACGGGGTTAAAACAAGCATGGGTAGCATCATCAAAGGTAAAAGTGTAATATTAACTACCGGCACGTTTCTAAATGGATTGATACATATAGGTAAGAAGAACTTCGGTGGAGGTAGAATGGGAGAAAAATCATCCACTGGAATTACGGCACAACTGGAAAGTTTAGGGTTTGAATCCGGTAGAATGAAAACTGGAACACCACCCAGGGTAGATGGCAGGTCTTTAGATTACCAAAAAATGGAAGAACAGCAAGGTGACGAATATCCAGAAAAATTCAGCTTTTCACATGAAACATCCCCTTTAACACAACAACGAAGCTGTTATATCACCTACACAAACCCAAACGTACATGAAATATTACGCGAGGGCTTTGAAGACAGTCCAATGTACAACGGGAGTATAACCGGGCTCGGACCCAGATACTGTCCCAGTATCGAAGATAAGATTAATCGGTTCGCTGAACGGGACAGGCACCAAATATTTGTAGAACCGGAAGGATGGAATACTATAGAAATATATGTAAACGGATTTAGTACTTCCCTACCCGATCGCATCCAAGAAAAAGCGATGCGACTCATACCAGGTTTTGAGAATGTTAAAATATTTAGACCTGGCTATGCTATAGAATACGATTTCTTTCAGCCCACACAACTACGACCTAGTCTAGAAACTAAAATCATCGACAACTTGTATTTTGCTGGTCAGATTAATGGCACTACTGGGTACGAAGAAGCCGCAGCACAAGGATTAATGGCAGGTATTAATGCCGCAAATAAAATCAACAATAAAGAAACACTAATTTTAAAAAGAAACGAAGCCTATATCGGAGTACTTATAGATGACCTAATAAATAAGGGAACCGAGGAACCCTACCGAATGTTTACTTCACGAGCTGAATATAGAATCAGTTTACGACAAGACAATGCAGATGAACGACTTACACCCATAGGATATTCAATCGGCCTTGCTTCTCCTGATAGAATCGAAAACCTAAATAAAAAAAGGGACGAATCTGAAACTATCAAAGAGTACCTAAAAAACACTAATATCGAACCAACCGATGTAGAAGAATACTTCAAGAAAAAAGGCACAACCAGCATAACAGAAAAAATTCGATTAAATAAAATACTCTTACGTCCAGAAATCGAATTAGAAGACATAATAAACGTGCCCCATCACGGAGCTGTATTGTCAAAATACACAAAAGAAAGTCTTGAACGAGCTTCTATCGATATAAAATATCAAGCGTATATACATCGAGAAAACGAAACCGCACAAAAACTAATACGTTTAGAAGATCTAAAAATACCCAGCAACTTTGATTATACAAACATGGAATCTATAAGCATGGAGGGTAGAGAAAAATTAAAGCGCATTAAACCAGAAACTATTGGGCAAGCCAAAAGAATATCGGGAGTAAGTGCATCCGATATACAAGTATTACTCGTACATTTTGGACGATGAACACTATGAAAAATCAAATCTGTTCAATGTATCAACTTCTACGTATTCTATTAATACTGATTACTATTTATATATACAGCTGTGGAAACCCAGTTACACCAACAGGAGGACCGAAAGATACATCATCGCCAAAAATAACAAAACTTAACATTGATTCATCCGATAATTATAAAAACATTCACATTGATTTCAACGAGAATATCACCGTAAAAGGCCAACTTACTATTTCCCCGTTAGGCAAGATCACAACTTCAGTACATAGAAACTCTATTCAAATAAATGTCCCAAAAAATACTCGGACCATTTATCTACAAAATAAAATAGTTGACTTAAATGAATCCAATCCTTATTTGGGCAAAAACATACCATTAACACAAGATACAGGATATATCCATGTCTTAAATAAAACAAAAAACACTAAAATAACTATCTTCATTAAAGAAGATACATCCATTCTTCTATCAAATACTCAAGGAAACTATTATCGCTTTGAAAATTTAACGACCACAGAAAAACAAATCACCGTTATTAATAAAGATAACAATAACTATAAAGTAGATGAAAACGAAGATTACTTACACTATAAATTACAACAGATAAACTTTAATTCACAAGACACTCTTATCATTCACCATCTAATACCAAGAATACAATTATATAAGGAATCTAAAAATATTGATAGCAATACAACTCTCAAAATTAAAAGCATCCGATCATATACTACCAGTCAAATCAATAACCATATCTTATATCAAGGCGATAGTTGCATAGAATATAGGAATCAACCAAAAATTAATTTAAATCAGGGGAAAATCTTTCAAATAATAGAAAATAAAGACAGTTTCTATTATAAAGAAAAACACAATTTCAATGACAGCAATACCCAAATACATTCTCCTATCGTTTTAACTAAAACCACTAAACCTACTAAAGGTAAAACATACCCATTGGGAAAACTTAAATTTAGTTTGCCAAAAGATTCGATAACTACTTATTACATCTATTTAAAAAATACAGAATATCAATTTTTACTCAACATCAATAACACAGATTCTATTTACCTTCCTACAGGCACGTATCAAAGCATAGTGTCTATCATACCTTTTGATAAAATAAGAGAAGAAAATGCTGATGAAATAATTCTATATAATTTCAAAGACGATCTAATCATCAACAATAAGCTTGAAAATAACTTAATATTACCAAAAAAAGAGTTATTTAATACTGGAATAACATACCATTAAAAGTCTTTTCACGTGAAATATTAAAACAGTAAAAGTGCCAAACTACAATAGCTAGTAATAAAAACGAATTTATATGAGTAATTCTCAATGATAAAATTGCATTTATCACAAACCAATTTATCTAAATAAAAATAATAAAACATTATATATCAATAAGATATAAATAAAAATAAGGAATAAACCAATTATATCTACATATCCACATAGATATAATACTTATATAATACTACTTTTAAATAAAGATATTAATATATTACTTTTTAGGTTGATTCTATATGTTCAAATCTTATATCATAGAAACTTTACTAAAATTCAGTTGCTCTGTTTAGAATTATTTAGATTTGCTTTATGATTGAAAGTATAACATTGCTTCAACAGGAAATTGACAATTATAAATTTGATAATAACGTAACAGCAGAAAGTTTTCGATTGTTGTATTTATCAAAAAAAGGCAAAATATCAATTCTCTTGGATGAATTTAAATTACTTTCAGGGGACGATAAAAAGTCTATTGGTGGACCCTTGAATCAATTAAAAAGGTATGCCGAAGAAGTTTGGCAGGCCCAACGAGATAGCGAGGAAACCAGAAAACAAACAAACAATACCCGCGTATTTGATACGAGTATTCCTGTATATCAGTATCAACCTGGGAGTCCACATCCATTGAAAATCGTTGAAAATGAATTAGTTAATATATTCTCAACTTTGGGTTTTGATTTAGCTGAGGGTCCTGAAATTGAAGATGATTATCATAATTTTGGCGCTCTAAACTTTGCTGATGATCATCCAGCGAGGGATATGCAGGATACCTTTTTTATTGGAGAACATGTGTTACGCACTCACACTTCCAGTGTACAAATTCGCGAAATGAAAAAAGGAAAGCTTCCATTACGATTAATTATGCCAGGAAGGGTTTATAGAAATGAGGCAGTAAGTTCTAGAAGTAATTGTTTTTTTCACCAGATTGAAGGTTTATATATAGATGAAAGCGTGAGTTTTGCTGATTTAAAACAAACGTTGTATTATTTTGTGCAACAGTTTTTTGGGGAGGGAACAAGAGTTCGATTTAGAGCGAGTTATTTTCCATTTACTGAACCAAGTGCGGAAATGGATATTTGGGCTGGAATAGATACTGAAGAAAACAAACGACTTACTAAAGGGACAGGTTGGTTGGAAGTTTTAGGGTGTGGGATGGTTCATCCAAACGTATTAGAATCCTGCGGTATAGATTCCAAAAAATATACTGGATTTGCTTTTGGAATGGGTATCGATAGAATTACTATGTTACGTTATGGTGTTAATGATATAAGAGATTTATTTATTAACGATTTAAGACTATTAAATCAATTTAAAAATTATTAATTTTTGAATAAAAATAAATTATACTTTTTTTCAGATTTTCACCTTGGTATGCCTCAAGGTGAAATCAGTATTAATCGAGAAAAAAAGGTAGTTGATGTATTGAATTCAATAAGCAATGATGCTCATAGCATCTTTCTATTGGGGGATATTTTTGATTTTTGGTTTGAGTATAAAGAGGTTGTACCGAAGGGATTTTTTCGATTACTGAACGTATTATCGGAATTAAGGAGTAAAGGAACCAATGTTTACTTATTTCCTGGCAATCATGATCTTTGGTATGGCAATTATTTAGTGGATTATTGCGGTGTTAAAATATTAAGGGAACCAACAGAATTTTATTTTAGATCTTTTAAATTTCATGTTCACCATGGTGACGGTCTAGGTCCTGGTGATACTAAATATAAGATTTTAAAATACATATTTTTACATCCAATTTCTATATATATTTTTAAATGGTTACATCCTGATATTGGTGTCAGATTTGCGAGGTATTTAAGTTCTAAGAGTAGATTATCTCAGGGCATAACTAAGGATAAATATTTGGGTGATAACAAAGAATTTTTGACTCAGTATTGTTTGGATATTTTAAAAAATCAAACGCCGAAAGACGAAGTATTTTCGGATAAGCAAACTGTAGAAATAGTGAGTAACGATAAAGCAATCGTTGATTATTTTGTTTTTGGTCATCGACATTTGCTACTTGATATATCATTATCAGAAAAATCGAGATATATCAATTTGGGTCATTGGTTAGGAAATGGTAATTATGGTGTATTTGACGGTGATAATTTTATTTTAATTCCTGTTTCATAGCGGTTTTATTCTATGAAGTAGTTATTAATATAGTAATTCAAAGAAAGTAGGCTGTTTTTTAATGACATCGGAAATAGGATTGTGTATTTCGTTCATTTATGTCAATGAGAATGATTTAAAATAGTTTCTGAAATCAGTTACCAGTGATTACGCGTATTTATTTGATGGTGACAAGACTTTATAATCGTTTAAGAGGGTATTAATAAAATCCTGTCTTATTTTTGTGTTTTAGTATGTTAGAAAAATTAGAGGCGGTTTACGCAAAGTTCAAAGAAATTGAGTTGTTGTTAAGTAGTCCGGAAGTAGCTTCTGATGTTAAGCGTTTCACAAAATTAAATAAGGAATACAAAGATTTGGAAGAGGTAGTAGCCTCGTATCACGAATATAAAAAATGGTATTACGGAATTCAGGAGGCGAGAGAAATACTTAAAAGTGAGAAGGATAAAGAGTTGCGTGATATGGCGAAAGAGGAATTGGAATTGTTAGAAAGTCAGGAAAAGGAATTGGAGGAAAAAATACGTATTCAACTTTTACCAAAAGATCCTGAAGATGCTAAACCTGCAGTAGTTGAAATTAGATCTGGGACTGGCGGAGATGAAGCTTCTATATTTGCTGGAGATTTGTATCGTATGTACCAACGGTACTGTGATGCACGAGGATGGAGGATTAATGTTGTTGAAGAAAACGAAGGGACGATGGGGGGATATTCAAAAGTAGTGTTTGAGGTGGAAGAACCGGGTTCTTATGGTGTATTGAAATATGAAAGTGGCGTGCACCGTGTACAGCGTGTACCGGCTACGGAGAGCCAGGGACGGATACACACTTCAGCGGCAAGTGTAGTGGTTATGCCAGAAGCCGAAGAGGTAGATGTGCAATTAAATCCAGCAGATGTTAAGATGGAAACTGCACGGAGTGGAGGCGCAGGGGGTCAGAACGTAAATAAGGTAGAGACCAAGGTAATGTTAACTCACATTCCCACGGGGTTGGTGGTTATCTGTCAAACGGAACGAAATCAGCTAGGAAATCGTGAAAAAGCAATGAAGATGTTGGCTACTAAGTTGTACGAAATTGAGTATACTAAGCACATGGAGGCTATATCGTCACGGAGAAAAACGTTGGTAAGCACGGGTGATAGAAGTGCAAAGGTTAGGACCTACAATTATCCGCAAGGGCGGGTAACAGACCATCGTATTGGGTTAACTCTTTATAATTTACCGGCCATAGTAAATGGAGATATACAAGATATTTTGAATCAGCTCCAAATAGCTGAAAATGCAGAGCGCATGAAAGAATTTACCCAATAATTAAAGGGTTTCGCTTAGTAATTGATGGAATCAGCGTTGATTTAAACACCAGCAGCTTCTTGTTTGATGTTTTTATCACTTCGCTGGTGAGGTATAGGTTTTTCTTCAACTTGTTTCACTTGTTTTACGGATGCAGCGTTTGATTTCATGGCAGTAATTGCTTTTTACTACACGAAAGACATGCCAAACCCTCAAATCGTTGTAAAGAAGTTGGTAAACAGGGCCGTAATACCGATGAAATTAGTAGATTTTAGGACGAACAAACGATTTGCGGGGATGAAAGAAGCCAAAAACCAACAATTCAAAAATATATTATTGAAAAACCACCTAGAAAGTTGGCGGTAGATTAATTATTTTGAGGCGTAATCTGTTCTGTGATTCCGGTTATTTGCGACAATTAGGTAGCAAGTGTTTTTGTTTCTGTTGTTAGTTTACATCGAACAAACTGTTGAAGAACGACTTACCATCTGTGTTCAATAAGAAGTCTGAGTAGGCGCGTTCGGGGTGTGGCATCATGCCGAATACGTTTTTACCTTCATTGCAAATACCAGCGATATTATCGATGGAACCATTTGGATTGGTGCTATCATTAACGTTTCCATTTGCATCGGCGTAACGGAAAATTATTTGATTGTTATTCATCAATTCGGCATGGGTGGATTCGTCGCAATAGAATCTTCCTTCCCCATGGGCAATAGGAATACAATAGGTTTTTTCTGTATCTAAAGATTTATTGATGGCGGTTTGGTTGGAACCGGGTTTTAGGTAGACATTTTCACAGATAAACTGTCTGTTTGTATTTCTCAACAAGGCACCTGGTAGCAATCCACTTTCGCAAAGAATTTGAAACCCGTTGCAAATACCCATTACAAAGCCCCCTGCATTTGCGTGGTTTTTAACGCTTTCCATGATGGGAGACAACTTAGCGATGGCTCCTGTACGCAAATAATCGCCATAGGTGAACCCACCGGGCAGAAAGATGTGTGTACAACCCTGTAGATCGGTGTCTTTGTGCCACAGCTCAAGGATTGGTTGTGAGGTATAATCGTTTAAAACACGAATTAGGTCTCTATCGCAATTTGAACCTGGAAAAATTACTACACCAATTTTCATAATCTGTGCAAAGGTAGGAAAAAGGGTTTATTCGGTTGTAAAACCCATCTTTATTAATGCATAATGATTTACAGTGGCGATAGGGAAGTACACAAAATCGTTGAGCAGATTGTTATGAATGGTGTTGTAGGTGCTAATTTTAGAAGAGCTGAGGAAGGTATCGGAGGGTATCGGAGTTGTTATTTTTAGGTTTTCTAAAGAGCGAAATAGTTTCCAAAGAAGTAGCATTGTGAACGTATTTAATTTTCGTTTTGGGGCAGGAACTTGAAGTTTATTGGCGAGGTTTTTAAATAAGTTTTCGTAGCTGATATTTTCAGAAACGCACAAGTATCGTTGATTCCAAGCGTTGTTATTGAGTAGGAACAGTAGCAATTTAGCTACGTCTTCTACTCCCACGAAACCGTTGCTTCCTGCGGGATAGAACGGTATTTTCTTTTGAACGGTTGTGTAGATTTGATGTGCGCTGGATGAGGTATCGCCGTATCCCAGAATGATTCCTGGGTTTACCACTATTACGTTTATGCCTTCTTCTTTTCCGCGCCAGACTTCCAATTCTGCATTGTATTTTGAAATTGCGTATTCGCTGTTGTATTTACTGTCTGCCCATACATTGTTTTCTGTAATTATTTCGGTTTCTTCACTTCTGCCTAGTGCGGCAACAGAAGACACGTAGAGTAATTTTTTTATGTTGTTATAAAGGCAAGCATTTACTACATTTCTTGTTCCTATTACATTGGTTTGGTGTAAAAGATCACGGTCTTTTTTATTGAAAGATACGGCTGCGGCGCAATGAAAAAACAGCTCGCAATTTTCGGAAAGAGCGATCAATTCATCGGTGTTGTTTAAATCACCTTCTATCCATTCGGGCTGCAGGTGATTGGGCAGTTCGTAATACTGGTGAATGGAGTTAAAGAAATTAATTTTGTTTTTGTCTCGGTACAAGGATCGCACGGAATAACCGTTTTTTAGGAGTTGGCAGGTAAGATGCGCGCCCACGAACCCCGTTGATCCTGTTATGCAAACCTTAATATTCGACATTTAGGTACAAATTACATCAAAATCGGCCATAGATGTACACGTAAACAACAAATCGGGAGTAAGTTTGTAGTATGAAAAAATTACTCATTCTCAATGGCCCCAATTTGAATTTACTGGGACAGCGGGAGCCAGAGATATATGGAAAGGAGTCGTTTGAGGAGTATTTGGAGAATTTGCGTAATCGATATTTCGGAATAGGGTTGGATTATTTTCAGTCTAACGTGGAGGGGGAGTTGGTTAATACGTTGCAAGAAGCGGAGGTGGATGAGGCTATCGAGGGTGTGGTATTAAATGCCGGTGCTTATTCTCATACATCCATCGCTATTGCGGATGCTATTTTGGCGATGCATAAGCCGGTTGTTTTGGTTCATATTAGCAATATTTATGCAAGGGAAATAGAACGGAGAACGGATTTGTTATTGGGTGCGGCAGATGGTTGTATTACGGGTTTGGGATTGTACGGCTATGATTTGGCTTTGCGTTATTTAATGAGTAAAATGCAATAATTATGGGATTAAGACAGGATAAATTTGCGAAGTTAATTCAGCGAGATTTGGGTGAGTTGTTTACCATCAATAAATCGTGGACTGGAGGGGCTTTCATAACCATTAGCGAGGTTAATGTAAGTCCTGATTTGGGTTATGTAAAGGTGTATTTGAGCCTTTTTAACAACCCGAATAGGTCAGCGATTATGACGATGTTGGAAGAAAACAACAAGGCTATACGGCATTCTTTGGCTCAACGATTGAAGAATCAGGTGAGAAAAATTCCGGAGATTGTATTTTTTGAGGACGACACAATGGATCACGTTGTTAAAATCGAAAAGTTATTTGATTCGTTGAATAACAAGGATAAGAAGGATCAGTAAGGGTTGGTTTTGCTGGGATTGCCGTTTAAAATATCGAGGCGTTATTTTTTTTCTGGAAGCAACCCCAGTGTGGTAAACATAATTACGGGTATTTCCGTTATGGGCTACGCTGTTGGTGCAGCGGGATTGGTGATTTTAATGAGTGCGTTGAACGGCTTTGAGACGGCTATTTTTTCATCGTATGAGTTAACTGACCCTACTTGGGTATTGCGGCCTGTGGAGGGGAAGAGTAGGGTTATTGGGAAGCAGGATTTACGTGTTTTGGGTACGGCTTCAAGGAAAGCCACGATGATATTGCGAGATAAGGCTATTTTAAAGTATGGTGATCAGCAAACGGCGTGCGAGGTAGTGGGGGTTGATAGTGGAATTTATAGGTTGTGGAACATGGACACCGTGGTGTCGGAGGGAGAGGCTAAAATGTATGATCCAATAAGGGCTGAGCAAAACTATATTTCTGATTTTGCTTGGTTGGGCGAGGGATTAATTTATCGTTTGGGTGTAGGGACGATTGATGCGCCCATATCGTTGATTTCTATGGATAGGGGGGGATCGGTGATGAGTGCCGATGCATATAACGAGGTGGTTTTTATTCCCTCGGCTATGTTGCGTTTACCCGAAGAGGAAAGTCAACAGCAAGTATATATTGGCTTGGAAGCGGCTCAAAATTTATTTCAGAACGAATCGATTAGCGAGGTGTTTTTTGATGAATTGACAGCGGATGAGGTAGGTAGGGTAATAACTTTTGGAAAGAAGCACGGTATGGAGTTGTTGAGTGGCAGGGAGTTACATAGTACGTTGTATCGGATGTTTAATTCGGAGAAGTGGATATCGTTTGCTATTTTATCGTTTGTTTTATTATTGATTACATTCAATTTAATTGGTGCTTTGAGTTTGTTAGTAATTGAGAAGCAGCGAGATTTTCGATTGTTTTATCGATTGGGAATGGGGGAATACGCGGTACAATTATTGGTTTTTATTGAGGGGTTAATGGTGGCTTTTGCGGGAACCATATTGGGGATATTGTTGGGGGTGGGCTTGGTGTTGTTGCAGGGTAGATATGGCTGGGTGAAGACAGAGAGTACCTTTACGATGGCTTATCCGGTGGAATTGCGGGTGGAAGATTTGGGTTGGATTGCGTTATTGGCGTTGATTTTGGGTGGATTAAGCGCTATTTTGCCATCGATTCGGGCTAAAAAGATAGCCACTACCAACATAGTTTTAGACAAGTAAGTAATTGAACATGAAGTTTTTACTCATAGGACTTGGGAATATAGGCGATGAATATTCGGGTACCCGACATAACATTGGGTTTGATGTTGTGGATGCGTTGGGAAAGAAATTTTCTACGGATTGGGAGGGTGTGAAACACGGCAGTTTGTCTAGGGTATCGCATCGCGGCAAGCAGATTATTTTATTAAAGCCAAATACGTACATGAATTTAAGCGGCAAGGCGGTGAGTTATTGGATGCAGCAGGAGAAGATAAAGTTGGAGAACATTTTGGTGATTACGGACGATTTGAGCTTGCCGTTGGGGAGTTTGCGTATGCGGGGGAAGGGGAGTGATGGTGGACATAACGGACTTAAAAGTGTGCAACAAAGTTTAAGTACGGTGGATTATCCTCGGTTGCGTTTTGGTATTGGCAACGATTTTGCACAAGGCCGTCAGGTGGAGTTTGTGTTGGGGAGATGGGCTGAGGACGAGCGAGAAACGGTAGATAAGACTATAGAGAAAGCGGTGGACGGTGCTCTGCAATTTTGCACGCTAGGCTTGGGATTTGCTATGAATTTTACAAACACGAATAAAGCATGAATAGGACTATAGAGACGTTGTTTTCGCCTGCATTGTTTCCGTATTTATCGGGTGGGGTATCGGGCAAGCAGGTGGTAATTATTGATATTTTGAGGGCCACTACTACCATTTGTGTTTCGTTAGACAACGGTTGTAAGCAGATGGTGGCGGTATCTGCCACGGAGGATTCTATTTTGTTTAGGGAGCGAGGTTATTTGCTTGCTGGTGAGCGAAATGGGTTTAAGTTAGAGGGATTTGATTTTGGTAATTCGCCGCAGGAATTTACTCCGGAGCGGGTAGGTGGAGCGTCTATCGTTATCACCACTACCAATGGCACTCAGGCATTAGTAATGAGTAATGCAGCGGATAGGATTTGGGTTTCATCGTTTTACAATTTATCGGCCACGGTGGAGGCTATATTGGAACAAGGATTACCGGTAGTGTTGTTTTGTGCAGGGTGGAAGAATCGGTTTAATTTGGAGGATTCGTTGTTTGCGGGAGCGATGATTGATCAACTTTTGCAGCGCGGGTATGCTATAGAGGACGATGCTTCACGGGCGGCGTTATCGATGTTTAAGGATAGTGGTGGTGATTTCGTTTCTTATTTGGAGGATGCGAATCATGTACAACGGTTTAAATCGATGCATGCGGAGTCTGACCTGGATGTTTGTTTGCGAACTGATGTGAGCAACTATGCGGTAAAGGCTGAAATAAGGGAGTTTTTATTGAGTGACAATAAGGTTTATGCGGGTGAATTGGTACAATACGTACCAGGAAGTGTAAATTTGCAGTAATCGATTGAGAAAACAATGAATAGACCGATTCGGGTATTGGTGGCAAAAGTAGGTTTGGATGGCCACGATAGGGGCGCTAAAGTAATAGCCTCAGCGTTAAGGGATGAGGGGATGGAGGTGATTTATACCGGGCTTCGTCAGACGCCAGAGATGGTGGTTCAGGCAGCTATTCAGGAGGATGTAGACGTAATAGGGGTTAGTATATTAAGCGGCGCGCACAATACAGTATTTCCTAGAATTTTGGATTTGTTGAAAGAGAAGGGAATCGAGGATGTTTTATTAACCGGTGGTGGTATTATTCCAGACAGCGATGTTGAGCATTTAAATGGATTGGGAGTGGCTAAGTTGTTTCCACCGGGTACGGACACAAAGGAAATTGCGGCGTACTTGCGTTTGTGGGTTGCCAATCATCGAACTTTTTAATTAGATAACAACTATTTTATGTACAATAATATTATTACCCAAATTGAGGATAACGTTTTAGTTATAACCATCAACAGGGAGAGTAAGTTAAACGCATTAACGATAGAGACTTTGCAAGAGATAAAGCAAGCGGTTAATGCAGGTAATGAGGATGCATCGGTGTATGGGATGATAGTAACGGGTTCAGGGAGCAAGGCATTTGCGGCGGGTGCGGATATTAGTGAGTTTGCAAATTTTTCGGTAGACGAAGCTACCAAGATGAGTGCAAATGGTCACGATGTGATGAACGCAATAGAGGAGGGTAGTAAGGTAGTGGTTGCTGCGGTGAATGGATTCGCTTTGGGTGGGGGTTGTGAATTGGCGATGGCTTGTCATTTGCGTGTGGCTAGTAAGAATGCTAAGTTTGGTCAGCCCGAAGTAAATTTGGGCGTGCCTCCTGGTTATGGCGGTACTCAGCGATTGATTCAACTGGTGGGTAAGGGTAAAGGATTGGAGTTGTTGTTAACGGCCGATAGTATCGATGCTGAGATGGCTGAGCGATTTGGTTTGGTTAATAAGGTAGTTGATTTGGACGTGTTGTTGGAGGAAGCTAAGGCTTTGGTGGTTAAAATAGCGTCTAAGAGCCCAAGTGCTGTAAACAAAATTTTCAAATGTGTCAATGATTTTTACAAGCCCAATGTAAATGGTATGCAGCGAGAGATATATGAGTTTGGAGAAGCGTTTGGAACTGCGGATTTCCAAGAGGGAACGGAAGCGTTTATGAATAAGCGCAAGGCTGATTTTAGAAATCTGTAAGGGTATATTCAGGGTTGATTGCCTGAATGATGGGTTTAGAGCTCTGTTAATTGTTTATGAATTGCCAACACCTGCGGAATTAGCGGTGTTTTTTCATCGTTAGTAATAACAAAATCTACTCGTTTTAGTAGTTCTTCTTCGGAAAGCTGTTTCGACAGTCGTTGAATCACGTCCTGTTCGGTTGCGTTATCTCGGCGCATGGCACGTTGAATTTTTAGTTCGGTAGGTGCTGTAACGAGGATGGTTTTTTCTACGGTTTTATTGGCACCGCTTTCGAACAGAATGGCGGCTTCTTTGATTGCGTAGGGGAGGTTGGGTTGTTGTATTTGTATTTCGTTGCACCAATGGTGAAAGTGGTTAAATACGTAGGGGTGCAGGATATTGTTGAGTGCTGAGAGTTTGGAGGGGTTAATAAAGATTTCCGATTTAATAAATGAAAAATTGGGCAATCCGTTATCGTTGTAAGCGGAGTTGCCCAATAAATTAATTACTTCATTTTTAATTTCCGGGTATTTAGAATAGAGGTTTTTGGCTTCTCTATCGGCGTAATAAACAGGAATATGCAGGCTTTCAAAGATTTTACAAACGGTAGTTTTACCGCTTCCGATGTTACCTGTTATTCCAACACGGATCATTTTTCTTTGGGGTAGTGTGCTTGGGTTAACTCCATGCTCACAGCGGATTTATCGATCTTGAGGCTTCCTTCTTCTACGGTAATAACGAAGCATTTCTCTTGGTCTTGGGTGATTTTACCGTGGATTCCGCCGGAGGTAACAATTTGATCGCCTTTTTTAAGTTCTTCGGTAAACAGACGTGCTTTTTTCTGTTTTTTCATTTGGGGATAGATCATAAAAAAGAACAATACTGCCATAACCAGCATCATCATGATAAACTGGTCTTGTCCGCCGCCTTTGGCTTGTAATAGTATAATGGTTGAGTTCATGGTTAAGGATTAGTATCACCGTTATTAAAGATGTACGCTTTAAATTTAAGTACTATGTGTTCTGTGGCTGAATTTTGAAAATAAACATCTACTGTTTTTTCGTTGAGTACTCCGCCGGGACCGCCTTTCCCTTTGGTGTCGAAGGTTGCTTTAATTTTTCCTTCTTTTCCAGGGGCGATAGCGTCTTTGGTATAGTCTGTAACGGTGCATGTGCATCCGGGGGAAACCTGGCTGATGTAGACTTCGCCTTTTCCGGTGTTTTTGAAGCTAAATACGTGTTCTACTTCTACGCCTTCTTCTACTCTGCCAAACATAAAGAGGGTGTCTTTAAATTGCACATCACCCAAAACGGTTTCTGCTTGGTTTTGCGGGTTGTCTGAGGTAGCGGTATTGGCTGATTCTATAGTACTTTCTGCCGATTCGTTGTTGGATTGGCTGGTAGATTCCTCCTTTGTGTCACTGCAGGAAGAAAGCAGCAACAATGGTAGAACCCAAAGGATTTTTGGTAAACGCATAATTCAAAAATACGTAGGATGAATTATTTATTGATCAAACCGCGGCCTGATTTTTTAATCATTCCTTGTGTTTCGAGGTTTTTCTTTAGTTTATCGAGTATACCATTTACGAATTTTGAGCTATTGGGTGTGGAGTAATTTTTTGTTATTTCCAGGTATTCGTTGATGGTTGCTTTGGGTGGAATTTCCGGACAATGCAAAAACTCGGTAATGGCCAACTTAATGATAATTAAATCGATGCTAGCGATTCTAGAGGGGTCCCAATTGTCGGTAATCTCAGCAATTAATTGTTCGTAATTGTTACTATTTCTTATGGTGGTAAGTACTAGGTTCATGGCCATTTCAACTTCTTCGGAGGAGTTTAGGGGCGCAGAAAGTACGGTTACGTCACCGGAATCTTTAAGGGATTCAACGGTTTTTACAATTTCCCGATAAACGAAGGGGTCATCATCAATCCAACGGGGATAAATTTCTTCAAGGGTTTGATTAAACGATTCTGATCGATTGATAAATTCTTCGAAAAAGGTTTTTAGGAAGGGTATTTGCAGCGCAATGGGTGGTTCGTCGAAGATATTAATTTCTTTGGTTTCGGGCCATTGTAGTACAAGGTTTTGCCATTCTTCGAGTTGGTTATTAAGTTCATCCCAATGGAATGGAAAGTCTAAGGGCATTAACGCCGATGCTTCTCTATGGATGAATTTAACACCGGTAAACCTACTGAGTAGTTGTAACTGTCTAATTTTATCGAGATCGGGGTAGAATTTACTTTTCTCAATTTCTACTTTTTCTTGCAGAATTTGAGAGAATTGGTAGGGCCAATCAAGGAGGAATAAGTAAATATTGTGAAAGTTGGCGATGTCTTTTTTTAGTAAGTCAATTGCCTCTTGGGTGTTGCTTTCGCTGCTTTGTTGCCAAGCGTACAGGGCTTGCAGCGCTTTTATTCTCACCAATCTTCTTGAAATCATAGAACTTGTTTGCAAAGATAGTGTATTGTTGATTGAAAATTAGCAAACCATTTGGGTGAGAGATGTGTTATTTTCGCGACTGTAATATGGGTACGATAACGTTTGATTTTGAAGAGAAAGACAAACCTTCGATTACTGTAAGTATAGCGGAGGGAGAGTCTATATTAGAAGTAGCCTTGGATAACGACATACATTTGAATCACAATTGTGGTGGGGTGTGTGGGTGTTCTACTTGTCATGTTTACGTAGAGGACGGAGAGGATTTGTTGCCTGAGATGAGTGATCGGGAGGAAGAGTATGTAGACAGGGCGCGTAATCCAAAGTATAATAGTAGATTGGCTTGTCAGTGTACCTTGGGAGAAGAGGGTACATTGCGCGTAGTAATACCGGATCAATCGGGGATTATTGGTCATTAATAAAGGAATATATGTACGAACCACCAATAGAATGGACAGATTTTGAAGACATCGCGATGAAGTTGTACGAGCGATTTGGCGATGCGTTTGGGGAAACACAAATTTATCGAATACGGTTTACGGATTTGGTAGAATGGGTGTTAGAGATACCCAATTTTTCGGGAACCCGAGAAGCTTGTAACGAGGGGTATTTGGAGATGATACAGGCTCAGTGGGTTTACGAGTGGAGAGACAACCAATAAATTGGGGTTGTAATTTAGAATTAGTTTGTGGTGAAATTCGGAAAATAGTTAATAGCCACTTAAATTTGCAAAAACGTATAATATTAGATAATCAACATGATGAATTTTGAGCTTTCTGAGGAACACTTGGCCGTTCAACAAGCTGCCAGAGACTTTGCACAAACGGAATTATTACCGGGTGTAATTGAGCGCGACGAACACCAGAAATTTCCTGCTGAGCAGATAAAGAAGATGGGTGAATTAGGGTTTATGGGTATGATGGTTGACCCTAAATACGGAGGAGGAGGAATGGACACGATTAGTTATGTTTTGGCAATGGAAGAAATTTCCAAGGTTGATGCATCAGCGAGTGTTTGTATGAGTGTAAATAACTCATTAGTATGTTGGGGAATAGAGACATTTGGCAACGAAGAGCAGAAGCAGAAGTATTTGGTTCCATTGGCTACTGGTCAGAAAATTGGTGCTTTTTTATTGAGCGAACCCGAAGCAGGAAGCGACGCAACGAGTCAGCGTACCACAGCGTTTGAAGAAGGCGACCATTATATTTTAAACGGTACAAAGAATTGGATTACCAATGGTAATTCTGCTAGCTATTATATCGTGATTGCCCAAACCGAT
>CANGWH010000010.1 GCA_947457565.1 Flavobacteriales bacterium | reverse complement strand
TTTGTCTGGGTGCTTTTCCCTCCGAACGATAGATACTGGGATAGGTTTTTTTTGCATCGGTTTCAGCAATGGTCACTAATTCGCAATAGAGTGTCCACAATGCATTGTAATCGGAAACATAAACAAATCTTTGGTGAGGATCGTTAACTAACTCTCGAATTTTAATCGTCTCCATCAATACTGGCTTGTGTTCGCCAATCATTTGGCTTTTATACACCACATCACCGCTATTTACGGCATTGGCCGATGCATCCAACTGAACTTCTTTTAACCTACGCCAACGATCGTCACTCACAAAGAAACTGGCCAATTCTTTGCCATCAAATCCAATAGATTCTTGGATAATCTGGTGAAATTGCAATAGCGTGTGTGCTGGTTTAACATCGATCCAACGGATGATATCCTCTTGATCTTCAAACCAAACCTTAAAACGATAAATCATAGTACATGGCAAAAATAGGGTAGAGATAGTTATTTTTGTGGCTACCATCATGAATATTCGCGGAATTATTGCTTGTATTATTGCTTCGTTATCATTTTTTACCCCTTGTATTTCACAAAACAGCGCTAATAGTAAAGGCGATATTCGTGGATTTGTCTATAATGGTAGTAACGGTGATCGATTGAACGGTGCTTCGGTTTCGGTATTTAAAGTGAAAGCCTCAACCAATAATGGTCCCAAGGATTTAGATTATATTAGATCGGTTTATGCCGATGCAGAAGCCTATTATGCCTTAACGGGGCTGGATGAATCCGTTTATATAGTGCAAGTTTCTTTTCCTGGATTTGATACTCTGTTGAATGAAATTACGGTAAAAAATGGTTCTAATGCCCGTTTTGATGCCTATTTGTCGCGCATTGAAAAAATGGAAGTCATTGAGATTGAGGCTAAATCCAAACCCAAAGAAACCAAAGTAGCCGTTACAACCATTGAAGGGAAATCAATTTATAGAATGCCCGCTATTGGCGCCGAACCCGATATTTTACAGTATTTGCAGGTATTGCCAGGCGTAGTTTTTAGTGGGGACCAAGGAGGACAATTATACATTCGTGGTGGATCTCCCGTAATGAACAAGGTTATGATGGATGGCTTAACTATCTATAATCCCTTCCATTCCATTGGTTTGTTTTCGGTCTTTGAAACCGATTTAATTCAAAGTGCTGATGTATATTCTGCCGGTTTTGGCGCTGAATACGGTGGTAGAATTTCGGCAGTAGTAGATATTAAAACCCGGGACGGAAATAGAAAAGAACATAAAACTAAGCTAGGATTAACCACCTTTACTTCTAAAATTTTACAAGAAGGCCCTATCCGAAAATATAAAAAAGGCAAGAATAATAGCTCTTACGCTTTTAGTTATCGGAATTCCTTCTTAAAACAATCGGCAGGGTTAATTTATCCCTACATCGATGCCGGTAAGTTACCCTATAATTTTGGTGATTTCTTTCTGAAATTAAACTTCAATTCTGCCAACGGTGGGTACTCCAGATTGTATGGCTTCCATTTTTCTGATAATGTTAGATTCCCCGGTTCAACCCAATATCGATGGGCCGCAAACGGCGTGGGTGGAAAGTTTTTAGTGGTACCCGAGCAAGCGAAAACCCGAGTAGATGGGTACTTTTTATACAGCGATTACCGAATTCAACAAATTGAATCGGATGCAAAACCCCGTGAAAGTTCTATAGGTGGATTTAACATGGGGATGAATTTCAATTACAATTTTAAGCGCGACGATTTTAGATGGGGACTTGAGTTAAACGGGTTCCAAACCAATTTTCAGCTTACGAATGCCAATAATCGACTGATTAAACAGCTAGAAAGTACCACAGAAATAAACAGTTTTGCTAATTATAGGCTGGTAACAAAGAAAGTTATTGCAAACTTTGGATTGAGAGCTCAATATTATGCGTCGTTGGCCAATTCTTCCCTTGAACCTCGATTCCAATTGCGATACAACCCTTACAAAACCTTGGGTATAAAATTCGCGGCGGGATTGTACTCTCAGAACTTTTTATCGGCCATGAGCGATAGAGATGTAGTTAATCTTTTCTATGGATTTTTAAGTGGACCCGATAATATTCCAGAGACCTTTAACGGTGAACCTGTAACGCATCGATTACAGAAGGCCAGGCATGCTGTTGGTGGATTTGATTTTAAAATTGGCCGAAAGCATACCTTCAATGCCGAGACCTTCATTAAGGTATTTGATCAAATTACCAATATTAACCGAGATAAATTGTTCGACGATAACCAACAAAACCTAGATAAACCGGCTCGATTGCGTCAAGATTTTATCATTGAGAATGGAAATGCTTATGGTGGTGATGTATCCTACAAATACACCCATAAAGGCTTGTATTTATGGCTAGTTTATTCCTTAACGTATGTTAATAGGTTTGACGGTGTTCAAGAGTATCAGCCCAATTTTGATCGTAGACATAATGCCAATGCCATGATTAGCTACGAGTTTGATAAGAAAAATCCTACCGAAATTTCTTTGCGTTGGAACATTGGATCCGGATTTCCGTTTACTCAAACCCAAGGGTATTACGAAAAACAAACCTTTTCCAATGGGATAAGTACTGATTATGTGGGTGCTAATGGCGATTTAGGTGTCTTTTACGCTCGATTAAACGGAGGCAGATTGCCGTATTATCATCGCTTGGATTTTTCGGCTAAACGGAATTGGAAATTGGAAAATGGTCGAGACTTCAACCTCATTTTTAGTTTAACCAATGTTTACAATAGACCCAATATTTTCTATTATGATCGTATTAGGAGAACTCGGGTGGATCAATTGCCAATTTTGCCCGCTTTAGGGTGTAATTATACCTTTTAACGATTGAACGCCAATTTCGGAGAAAAGGAGGCGTAGCTATATCAAGTGAAATTTGCTGGTATCGATAAATTCAGGAATGGGATCTATTTTTATCGCTCAAGTATTTCTTTAATGCTTTGCAATTTTAGTAATGCCTCAATGGGCGTTACCGCATTGATATCCGTAGTAGCTATTAATTTCTTTAACTGTACCATTCTGGGGTCTTCAGTTGCGAATAAATTCATTTGGTAAACTGCTTTGCTATCGGTTTTGCGCAGTGTTTTTTGCGGAGATAATTGGGCTCTATCCGTTTCTAATTTATTTAAAATTTCGTTGGCTCGAAGCAATACAGCGTTGGGAATACCTGCCAATTGTGCCACGTGAATACCAAAACTATGCTCACTTCCGCCTTGTTGTAGTTTCCTTAGAAATATTATCTGAGATCCTTGCTCTTTGATGGCGATATGATAATTGCAAATCCCTTCGGATTTTCCTTCCAATTCGTTCAATTCGTGATAATGGGTAGCAAATAAGGTAACCGGTTTCGTGGGATGACTCTGAATAAACTCCGCAATACTCCATGCCAATGAAACCCCATCGTAAGTACTGGTCCCTCTACCAATTTCATCCAATAATACCAATGATCGCTCACTTAAATTATTTAGAATGGATGCCGTTTCTGTCATTTCAACCATAAATGTAGATTCGCCAACGCTTATATTATCCGATGCGCCAACCCGCGTATAAATTTTATCGATTAATCCTATTTGGGCTTCCTTACAGGGTACGTAGCAACCGATCTGAGCCATAATTACGGTTAATGCTGTTTGTCTTAAAATAGCACTTTTACCGCTCATGTTTGGGCCCGTTAAGATAATAACACGTTGACCTTCTTTCTCGAGTTTCAAGGAGTTAGGAATATAACTTTCCCCCGGAGGAAGTTGATATTCAATTACCGGATGCCTGCAATCGGTTAAATTTAATCCAAATCCTTCGTGCAATTGAGGTTTGTTGTATTTACGTTGATACGCCAATTCAGAAAAACCGCTAAGCACATCTATTTCAGCCAATAAGGAGGCTTGGGCTTGTAAAACAGGAATATATTCAGCCATTTTGGTTAATGCCTGTTCCCATAAATCCATTTCCAAGGCATTAATACGATCCTCTGCCGTTAGTATTTTCTCTTCGTAAATTTTTAATTCCGGGGTTATATAACGCTCCGCATTGGCCAACGTCTGCTTGCGAATCCAGTCTTCTGGAGCCTTGTCTTTGTGGGCGTTTGTGACTTCTAAGTAATAACCAAATACATTATTGTAGCCGATTTTCAAGGATGGAATGCCGGTACGTTGACTTTCATTGTGTTGGATTTCAATGAGCTTGTCTTTACCCTTTGTGGTAAGTTCTCTAAGTTCCAACAATTCTTCGTGTACGGAAGATTGGAAAATTCCACCTTTAGCAGCCACTGCAGGTGCATCTTCCAATAAAGCATGTTGGATCCAATCGGCAAGTTCGGGAAGGGTATTGATGTTTGCCGCCGATTCATTGAGTAAAGCAATGGAACTTTTTGCTAAGAGTTCCTTTATCGCGGAAAGTTTGCGTAAACTATTTCCCAATTGTACGGCTTCTCGCGGACTGATTTTTCGCAACGCAACTTTTGAAACCAATCGTTGTTGATCTCCAATTTGTTTAAGTAAGCTACGCAATTGTTCTCGCAGGGAGTTAGTGGATAAAAACGCATCTACGGTATTTAACCTGCCCTGAATTTGAATTATATCTAATAGCGGAAATACTACCCATTGACGTAATAATCTGGCACCCATGGGCGTGCAGGTTTGGTCTATAACATCAATAAATGCTGTTCCACCGGAATATATCGGTCTAAGTAATTCTAAATTTCTCTGCGTAAAACCATCTATCCAAACATGATCCTGTTCGTCAATTCGTCGAATAGACCGAATATGGGCTACATGGTGATGTTGTGTTTGCTGTAAATAGTGCAAACAGCCAGCCGCAGCAGCTATGGCCGAATCTTGACCTTCAATTCCGAAGCCTTTTAAGGTTTGTGTTTGAAAATGCTGAGTTAGGGTTTCTGTAGCCGTTGTAAACTCGTATACCCATGAATCTAAAACCTGAAATGAGCTGGGCTTTCCGAAGTGAGAAAAAACTAATTCCTGTTGATTTTTTGGTAATAGAATTTCAGCCGGTTTTAGAGAGTCTAACAATTTCTTGATGGCAAACCAACCACTTTCGGAACATAAAAACTCGCCCGTGGAAATATCTAAAAATGCCACACCCCAACGATTTCCCTGTTCGTAAAGGGAACATAAATAATTGTTTTGTTTATTGTTTAGTACCTTGTCGTTGTAACTTACCCCTGGAGTAACTAATTCCGTTACGCCACGTTTAACGATTGTTTTGGTAGCCTTAGGATCTTCTAATTGGTCGCAAATAGCCACTCGATACCCAGCTTTTACCAATTTCGGCAGGTAGTTGTCAAGGGAATGGTGGGGGAATCCGGCCAAATCCATTTCCGAAGCCGCACCGTTGGCACGTTTGGTTAAAACTATTCCTAAAACCGCCGACGCTGTTCGGGCATCTTCATTGAAAGTCTCATAAAAATCGCCAACCCTAAATAACAATATCGCACCGGGGTATTGGGCTTTAATGCTATAGTATTGTTTCATTAACGGCGTTTCCTTTTCGGATTTTCCTGCTGCCATAGGGATGCAATTTACAATTATAATATACGAAAAAATTAACATTTAACCACCATCCAATAGTTGCAATTTTCGCAAAACCCGATACCAAATTGTATTTTTGTAGTGTGCAAAAGAAATCCATGGACGACCTAAACCGTTTAACGGTGGAGGAATTCAAGCAAGCTCCCAAGTGGCCGTATGTGGTTGTCTTAGATAATGTTCGATCCATATACAATGTGGGTTCGATGATGCGTACCTCGGATGCATTTCGTTGTTCCAGCATGTATTTATGTGGCATAACCGTTCGGCCGCCCCATAAAGATTTAATGAAAACCGCTTTAGGAGCTGAAAATACCATAGATTGGAAATACTTCTCCAATACTATGGAGGCCATTGCAGCATTAAAAGATCAAGGTTTTTTTGTTATCGCCATTGAACAAACATACACATCTAAGTCGCTTTCAGACATTGATTTTTACTCAGACAGACCTATCGCCTTTGTGTTTGGAAATGAAGTAGACGGTGTTGCAGAAGATGTTTTGCAACACTGTGATATGTGCATCGAAATACCCCAATTTGGTAGTAAGCACTCGTTTAATGTCTCTGTTACGTGTGGTATGATATTATGGGAATACGCCAAACAACACAATAAAGCCAGTAATCCCTACACTAACGAGTAATCATGAAGAAATGAAGGTTATATTTTGGTTTTACATTCTATGGGTAATAGTGTTGGGTTGTGGGAAAAACCAAGGAAATGTAACGGATATACCTTCGTTTAAATTAGATTCATTTGAAAAAAGCGATTCAATGAGTTTTGCTGATTTATTGGAGGTTTATAACTTGAATTCAACCGAAAGAATGTCAAGGCAGAGTAATCCTCTGTATGCTCAAAATCAAGCATTTTTTTTGGTTACCTACAGTCCCGAATGTCCGATTTGCCTTGGCAATGTGAGCGAACTTAAACGCATTGTGCGTTGGATAGACTCGATGGGTAAACAAAACGTATTTAACCATCTGTTGGTTTTTGTTGAGCAACCGCTACCCAGGCAATACCAATGGTTAAAACCGTACATTTTACTGGATTCGGGCTTTGTAAATGCTAAAAAGTTTGGATTTAGAGTATACCCAGAACTGAAAATTGTTAAAAACGGAATGGTCCGCTATTCGGGAAAACTTAACAATAAAGCCGCCAATATTGGAGAAAAATCCATAACAAATCGGACTTACGATAGTAGCTATATTTGGAATCAATGGCTAAATTGCCATCGCAATAGAAATACTTATTATTCTTCCCATGAGGCTGTTGGTTGCTATATTGAATAAACGGTTAATACCCATATGGGTATCGGTTGTTGTAGTTGGACTATCGCAGTGTGTGCCGGGGGAAACCAATGTATCTAAATTGGAAGAATTAGCTCAAGAACCGATCGAAAACCCAACCTTTGTTGAGCATATTGCTCCCATATTGAGTAAGCATTGTTTGGGTTGTCATCGACCGCAAGGCATAGCCCCATTTTCATTAAATTCTTACGCGTTGGCAAGAAAAAAAGCCAAGACCATTGCAAAGGTAACCGCCGCTAGAATTATGCCACCTTGGCCGGCAGATCCAAATTATTCGCATTTTATCGGCGAGAATTTACTTTCAAACGCAGAAATCAAAACCATTCAAAATTGGGTTATAAATGGGACACAAGAGGGAAGCTATGCGAAAAAATCTTCGGCTTTCTTTGCTGAAAATAATCAGTTACAAGTAGCCGCCTATAAATCGGCTATCGGTAAGCCTGATTTGGTGATTTCAATTGCTCCCATTGCCATTAAAGGGGACGGAATTGATCGATTTTATTTAACCAAAACACATATTAAATTACCCGAAAATGCTGTAATCGCGGCCATGGAGTTTGTGCCGGGAAATAAAGATTTGGTTCACCATGCTAATGGGCATTTAATTTTGTACCCCAATGGGAAAAAATCGAGTAAACATCTTGAAAATAAAACGGTTAACATAACCCCTGGACAGTATGCCGAAGATTTTAAGCAATTGGGACTGTTGAACGATGATAACAGCATTCCCGAACGAATTCATTCGGCCGTGAACTATCTTCCTGGGGTAGTTGGAGTTAGGTATCCCAATGATATTGGAGGAATTGCAGTGCCCAAAGAATTTTCCTTGGCCTTGGTTGACTTACATTTTGGACCATCGGATCGAAATACAACTGACAGCAGTGTTGTGAATGTATTTTTTCGTAAAAGCAAACCTTCAAGACCTACCTATGAAATTAATCTAGGCACAGACGGGGTGGGTAAAATAACGCCGCCATTAGTTATTCCTCCCAATCAAATCACCCAACATTCTGTTTCCTACACCATTGAAAAGCCCATAACAATACTTACAATAAATCCACATTTGCATTTATTGGGCAAGTCGTTTACTGCCTTTGCTCTTAAGCCCAATGGCGATACAGTACAGTTGATTTCAATTCCCAAGTGGAATTTTCGTTGGCAGTACTTTTATACCTTTAAAACGGCGCAGGTTCTGCCTGCAGGGTCAACAATTACCGCCATTGCCAAGTTTGATAATACCAACAATAATCCCTTCAATCCTAACAAGCCACCTAAGCAGGTTTCAGAGCGATGGGAGGATGGTGGGAACTCTATGCGAGCGTCAGACGAAATGTTTCAATTTATTATCACCTATATACCTTACCAAAAAGGCGATGAAGCCCTAAATTTGGAGTCGAAATAAGATTTAATAAGTCCATCATGAATTCTACCATACAACCTGTTAACAACAGTGCCGATATCCGAGATTTTCATCGGGTTTTGGATGTAGTTTATGCGAAAGATCCCGTTTTTGTTCATTATATAGAAAACGATGTGGAAGATGTATTTTCCCCAGAGAAAAACAAATTGTTTAACAAGGGTTGGCAGGTGCAACGTTGGGTGGCGAAAAAGGGAAGTGAACCCGTGGGCAGAATAGCCGCATTTTGTAGAATTGTAGAAAAGGATTCGATGGGTAATGCTATAATTGCCGACAAAGGTGGGATAGGTTTTTTCGATTGTGTTCAAGACGATATTATCGCGGCACAATTATTTGATACAGCAGAAAATTGGCTTTATCAAAAAGGAGTTGGGGATATTCAAGCACCCATTAATTTCGGCGATAGAGATAGTTTTTGGGGGTTGAGAATAGAAGGTACCACCGCACCCTCTTACCGCGAAAATTATCACCCTGCCTATTACCGACAGTGGTTTTTAAGTAGGGGATACGAGGTAGAAATTGAACAATTCACCTACGACATTATCGAAGAAAAATTCAATTTTGAGCGATTTAGTAAAATAGCCGAACGTGTTACAGCAACTGGAAAATACACCTTTGAATTCTTAGATTATAACCAGCTGGAAAAATTCACCACGGATTTTGTTACTATTTATAACAAAGCATGGTCGTTTCACGAGGATTTTGAACCGTTAACCAACGAAGCATTACTGAAACGATTTAAATCAATTAAACCAGCTATGCCGAAGGAATTCGCGGTTTTTGCTTACGATCAAGGGGAGCCAATAGGTTTGTTTATAAGTATTTTGGAATTAAACCTCTTGTTTAAGTCGTTCAAAGGTAAATTAGGGTTGTGGCAGAAAATTTTATTTATGCTGCAGCGAAATTCAATCCGAAAAGCCAAAGGAATTGTATTTGGAATTATTCCATCTCACCATAATTTGGGTATAGAAACAGGAATGATTATTAAATTTCATCAGGGATTGCGTGCATTGAATCGCGTGGATAGTATGGAGCTTTCGTGGATTGGCGACTTTAATCCAAAGATGATCAGTATGTTACAATCGTTGGGTGCATACAAGACTAAAACGCATCATACTTTTTTGAAAAAAAAATCAAGTAAGTATTAGTATTTTTAATGGGAATTGCTATTTTTGCACTCCCATTACGGGATGATTTCGTAGCTCAGTTGGTAGAGCAATACACTTTTAATGTATGGGTCCTGGGTTCGAGTCCCAGCGGAATCACAAAAATTAGAAAGCCTTCAGGAAACTGGAGGTTTTTTCTTTTTTAAAATCGTTACTTAAGACGTATCCAAAGATTTTCCAATTTCAATTATTGTTTAGTTTATTCTTCATGGATTACCATGGTGATCGTTCACTGCGGTTAGAGTGTTTCCGGTAGATTGTAGCTATTTTTAGCTGTTTGTGACTAGCACCTTTTTATTTCATCGAATTTTATCTAAGATTTTCTCACGATGTAGATTTTGGAAGCCTAAATTCTATTATTTTGTAGTATGACTCAGTGGAAGAATTTTAAATTAGGTACCCTAATCCTTGCAATAACAGCATTAATGGTTCAATCGTGTTCGGTTGAGAAACGGTACCACAGCAGTGGGTTTTCTGTTTCGTGGTCGGATAAATTCACGAAAGGAGAATCAACACGTTCTTCAAATTCGGCATCAATTTCACCCAAAACAACCAAAGTAATCAAGAATAAGAGTACCGATGATTTCGCTGCACTAGAAATAGAAGCCATCGAAGATTCTAAATCAATGGGCGATTCAAAGACGTTTAAACTTTCCGAAATTGGGAAGGTTACCATGTCTGATATAGATGAAAATAAAGGGGGATTTATTTTTCAAGCATTAAAATCATCCAATGCCAATGGTTTTAATCAAGTAGGTGTGCATAAAATTGAAGAATTTAAACCGGGGATTCAATCCCAGCTTCAAGCGAATAATGCCAGTCGTGGTTCTAATATTTTGTTGGGTATTTTATTATTAATCGTAGCACTTTGGTTCGCTTGGAACATTTCTATGTTATTAGGACTAATCTTGTTCTTCGTGGCCATATTTGTTATGAGTTCGGGTAAAGGAAAAAACCGTGATAAAGATTCGAATGATAATAAATCAAACGATAATGAAAAAAACAGTTCTACTTTAATGGATGTTGTTTATTTAAAGAATGGCAGTATTATCGTAGGTTCAATTATAGAACAAGTGCCTAACGAAAATCTTAAAATTCAAACCAAGGATGGTTCTGTTTTCGTTTATCCAATGACTGATATTTCTAGAATTACTAAAGAAAAACGTTAATTCAGTATCTACTTACCGCAGCTTATAGAATATTTATATTTCTACCTAAAAGGTAAAAGGGTAAATCAATCTTTATTTACTTAAACGATTTTATCTACCAAGTTGAAAAAAAATCATTACCTACCCGGCATTCCGTGCGGCATGAATGGCATACCACCCGGGGGCATTGGGAAACCGGAAGGGTTCCCAGGGGTTTGACCGCCTTTGCTTCCGCCAAATTGACTTAATTTATAAGTAAAGGTAAGCAAAATGTATCGCGTTAATACGGTTGTCCTAACATCCTCGAAATAGGCTTGGGTAACATTGCGTTGGATAGCCCGGTTTTGATTCAATATATCGTATGCTGTTAATCGAAATTCACCCGCATTCTTTTTTAAGAATTTATAGCCCAAACCCGCATTCCATAAAAAGAATTGTTGGTTAAAACCAGTAGAAAACCCTGTATACAACTGGTGAGAAACATCCGTATTGATCACCAGTTTTTTCGAAGGCATGTAGTTAATTGCAAATCGGCTATTTTGGTTGATATATGTTTGATTTAAGCCGGCTTGTAACGAGTTGGACACCTTGCTATAACTAGAATTGCTACTAACGGTGAAATCTAATTTTTCAGATAAATTACTAGAAAGCACTAGACCCACGGTATAAACAGGGTTTATGGCTGTGTTTAATAATGCTGGTCCATTACCATATTGGATTAAACTAGGGGTTCTACTTACCGTTGCGCCTAAATTTGTATTGAAATTGATTTTATTAAAACTCCGACCCCAAGAAATAAAACCTCGTAAACTGGAATACCCGTTAATATTTATTGGAATTGATAATTGACCCCCAGGGGCAAGTGTTATACTATCCAGGCTGCCAAAATCACCTTCTGCCAACGCTATCTCATTATCGCCTCTACCGCTAAATATAGTCTTATAACTTAGGTAATTGTTGGTTGAACTTCCACTAATCAATGCAAAAAAGTTTCTGTTTTTCTCGGGTTTAACTGAAAAATATCGAACAAATAAAGAATGGTTAAAATCTTGTTTTAGTGCAGTATTACCTATGCTTAATTGCAATGGATTAGTGTTGTTTAATACGGGCTGTAATTGGTCAACAGAGGGTGCATTATTGGATGTGTTGTAATTAAAACGAACATTTCTCTTTAATCCTAATTTATAGGTTCCCTGAATTGACGGTAGCAATGAGGTGAAAGTTCGATTAATTGGAGAATTGAAAGGGAATTGCTGGTTTCCATCCAATTGAGCAAGCTGACCTCTTATCCCGGTAGTAATACTAAATTTATAGGTTTGAAATACGTGATCAAAACCGATTCGGTGATTCGAATAGCCATTAACAAATCTGCTGGATAAATTGGTGTCCAAAACATTATATAAACCGCTTGTTACCAAGTCTTGAAGATAAGTAAGCCGATCGTTGTTGTTTTCATTGAAATTGTTTTGGTAATTGATCGCTAGGCTATTATTACTGTCCAATGCTTCGGTAAAGGTAATAGAGCTAGAAAAGCTATTATTCAAGCGTGTGTTTTCTGTATTTTGGTTGAATTTAGTAATTTCTATCAATGGCAAATACTTGGTGTTTACGCTATTCATTAGGGTAGAGCCCAATTGCTTGTTGATTCCTGGATTAACATTTACAGCAATGGTTCTACCTTTTTTTACAAATGAATGTCGATAATTAATACCTAAACCCCCATTAATGCCTAAGTTTTTTGTGTTGGTTGTATTGGAAAGGGTTGATAGCAAATCCTGTATATCTCCTGCACTGGTGGTAGAAAGGATAGGGTTGGTTTTATTATTGCTTTGAAGAGTTAATCGAGGAGTAATTAAAATTCTATTGGTAGAATCAGGATTCCACGTTAACCGCGCATTGAACCTGTGATTAGTATTCTTTGAAGAGTTAGGATTATTCTCTTCATACAACATACCATCGATTTGACCTGTTATATATTGGCGAAACGTATAACTTTCGTTATTATTCTTGGTAATATTTGTGAAATAACTACCACTTAATTCCCAACGTTCTTTTGGACCCCAAAAATTTGAATAATTAATTCCCCAAGCCATTGTAGTATTGATCCCTTGTTGATTTCCAACAAAAAAATCACTACCTCCCATCATTCTACCACCCATCATTCCACCCATACCGCCGCGCATTCCACCGCGACCCCCTCCGCCCATGGCACCAACTATGTCTTCAAAAGAAAAATTCTGCTCGTTGATATTGTTGGCTTGGTACAACAATGTTAACCGGCGAGATTGCTTAAACGTATTGTAGGTTAAACCACTTTTGTATTTTGTAACATCGCCAGAACCTCCTAAATTATTGCCTATTCCACCGTAAAATCGACCAAATTTTCCGTTTCTAAATTGCGATTTAGTAATAATATTAATTGTTTTTGAGGTGTTTCCATCATCGATACCAGTAAACATGGATTGATCGCTTTTGCCATCGAAAACTTGTATTTTGGAAATTACTTCAGCAGGTAAATTTTTCAATGCTGCATTGGGGTCTTCCCCAAAAAAAGGTTTACCATCCACCAATACTTTTTTTACTTGTTCACCTTGGGCTTGCACTTGACCGCCACTTGAACTGATGCCTGGCATTTTAGAAACCAAATCTTCGGCACTAGCATCCGGATTAGTTTTAAACTTTGTAGCATCCATTTCAGTTGTATCGCCTTTGATTTTAAAGGCTTGTGTCCGTATTTCTACCGCCGACATTTTTGTGGCAACTGGTTGTAGTTCTATGGAATTTATCCGAATATTAATCTTCATACCAGTTTCGGATCGTTGAAATTGGGGAAATAACGTAATCCAACCTCGATATGTTGTAAAGTTTGATCCTGAAATCTCGATGGCCCGCTGAAATAATTTTGCATCACCGGAGCGCATAGCGTTCCGTAAATCGGTTGCCATCGGGTTTCCACCAATTAACAGGTCTCGGGTTGCATTCCACAAGAAAAAGGAAGTATCTTGTAATTTTCCATTTGGGGTAAGCTGGTCGCCAGAAATTTCAAGTAATTGCCAACGAAGGGAAGAATCATCATCGGTAAACCAACTTGGACTTACAGCTGTGCTGCTCGTTGATTTTAAATTAATTATTTTAATAGATTCGATTGTTGGAACACTACCTTCCAAATAAACAGGTATTGTAAACGAATAACTAAGGGTAACACTTTGGTTGGGTTGAGCCTTAGAAATATTAAGCAGAAAAATACCGAATAATAAAATAATCGATTTATAATAAAATAATTTTCGAGATAAAAACATAAAAATGCAAATGTCTACAATTTTGAGGTAACCCGCTCGCTTCTTAGACATATTTAGATAAATAAGCGTTTAAATCAATTTGTTTTAAATTCGTCAGTAAATATTTGATTAACTTCGAATTTAATTCATGTAAATATGTTTTTTGTATTATCAAAAATGGTTTCATTTTTATTAAAGCCATTCTTTTATATTTTATTATTATTCGTTTTATCCTTGGTGCCGAAGTTTGCAAGATTTTCTCGCCGACTTCGAATAGGTTCTTTGGTACTTATATGGTTTTTTGGAAATCATGTACTATTAAATGAAATTTTAATAGCATGGGAAATTTCACCAAGTAAAACCCAACCTACAAAAACAGTGATTGTTTTGGGAGGTTATACTTCATACGATAAAGGAAGAAAGCGCATGGGATTTAATGAGGCTGCAGAACGATTTGTATTCCCATTGCAGATGTTAAGTACTGGTAAAACTCAACGACTGATATTAACGGGAGGTTCTGGCAATGTATTTAATCGTGATTATTTTGAAAGTTCTGCGGCTAAAAAATTTGCTCTTGATTTTGGTATAGCAGATTCGCAAATATTGATTGATGATAAATCAAGGAATACTTGGGAAAATGCCGTGGAAACCAAAAAGATTTTGGATAGTTTAAAGGTAAATGAACCGGTTTTATTGGTTACTTCCGCAGGTCATATGCGTAGAAGTATGGGCTGTTTTAAAAAAGTAGGTGTAGCGTTTATTCCTTATTCAGTAAATTATCAATCCCATTTAGACCGAAAGTATTCTTGGGATGCGATACTGATACCTTCCGCTGGAACAATTTCAAAATGGGATGCGTTAATTCACGAATGGGTTGGATATTTAGCCTATAAATTAACCGGTAAAGCCTGATTGTTAAACAAATAATCCGAAACAGGACCCAGTGAAAAGGGTAGGTGAGCTGAATGTAAATTATCCTTAATTCTTTGAATTAGGGCGGTTGAATTACATTAAGTACAAAGTATCGCGGATATTATTTACCATACGCGTAATACTCTTCCAACAGAAATTGTATTATTTGGAAGCCTATTGAGTCGTTTTATCTGATCTACACTAACCCCATGTTGCTTAGCGATTGAGTATAATGTCTCACTTGCCTGTACACGATGGTATTTGGGAGAATTGGTTGCACTCGCACCTTTAGGTGTTGTAATTTTATCAGTTGCGGGTATTTGGCCTGATGGAATAGCTTGAGAATTCTGTGTGTTATCTTGTTTTGGATAAATGGGATTAACCAAAATAGACCTATTGTTTGCACCATTTGTTGGATTAGAAATGTCCAAATTCTTAGTCGTCTCTATCCGTTCAATGATTTTAAAACTATCAACGTTATTGTTCAACGGTGTTTGGATAATGGGCTGAATGACTTCCGTGACTTTTCCAACTTTTAATTTTTGTCCAGGGTAAATATAATAACCGCGTAAATTATTCCAGTTTTTTAGGTCGTTGGGCGAAATAGAATATTTGGAAGAAATTCTGTAGGCTGTTTCCCCATATTTTACAGTATGATACAACCATGTTTCTCGGATTATAGGTTTACTAACAGCAGTGTCTTTTATTGGTTTTTTTAATTGTTGAGTACTATCAATTAAGGGTAAAATTCTTGATTTTACAGGTATTCCAGATAACAGCTGTTGGAAAGCACGGTTTAAACTATAACTTTTTATTCTCATACCGTTTTCCGATAACTGAAATCCATTGGATTTCAATAAGCCCGAATCCATCCAATAATACGATGAATAAATCCCACCAGAAACTCGATGCCAATCCCAAATTACCCAATCGGGATAACTGTTTGATATAAATTCAGTTCTAAATTGGGAAATAAACTTATAATTCTCGGCCAACGGTTCTTGATTCCTGTTAATTTCCTGAGGTAGACAAAGTACAAATCCAGTTTTAGGTAAATAGCGCTTTAGACTTTGGTAATAACTTTTTAACGAAAGTTGAATGTCAGTAGCGGGTTTATTTCTGAAAAAATCTTGTTGCAAAGCATCAAATACTACCACAGACGGGCTAAGTTTTTGCATTTGTAAAAAATAACCGTCTATCGATTGTAACCGTTGAAGTGAAATGCCACGTATTCCAATCGCGTGCCATACGGCATAGTCAGAGTGTTCCAGGGACACCCCATGCAATGTGAAACTCTTTTGTTTGGATTGAGATTTAAGAGGTTGAATCTTAATCCATTCCTGGCCAAAGGAAAATGTAAATTCGATGTAGGGAACAAGCAAGTCTGATTTATTTTGATAAACAGTTATGGTTTTCTTAATCCCACTGGATGTGATTAATAGCACATCAAACGATGCTTCGTTTCTATCACAGTAAATGCGTATTTTATTGGTTGTTTTTCTTAATTCTTCTGGAATCTCAATGGTAAGCGACGATGATGCTGCATCTTCACATTTTGCTGTATACCCGCAAATGCCTGGCTTAATCAATGGGAAATTCTCAGCCGTTGTTGAGTATATCCAATTTCCAGTGTGGGTATTGGGAAATATACTTGGATGATTTATACCTAGGAACGAGGACGGAAAAAAAATGCCGGGCGAAATTTGCATTTTCTGCAACCAAGATAAACTCAATTGTTGTTGTGTAATTACTTCCTCATTACCCAATTCTATAACTACAAATTTTTGCGTAAATCGATTTTGCCATTGTTGGTAAAGTTGATTTACCGAATAAGAACCACTGAATTGAAATACAGAAGCTATTGTATCAATAAACGGATATTGCTTGGACTGTCCGGAAGTTTCTTTCCCAACCAATAATCCAAAAAAGAATAATATAGGTGCCCAATAACGAATCAATGCACTTATATTATGCTTCGTCTAATATTTTTCTAACCAATTCGTTGGTTGATTTAGGATCGGCTTTGCCCTGGGATTTTTTCATTACCTCACCCACAAATAAACCAATTAAACCTACCTTTCCATTTTTATACTCTTGAACTTTGTCAGGGAAATTCCCAAGTACATCTCGGATTAAATCTTCAATAAAGCTTGAATCCTTAACCGTGGTAAGACCTAATTCATCTACCAACTCTCTTGGCATTTTATTGGGAGTATCCAATAATTTCGGAAAGAGTTGTTGGGTGGCCGATGTATGGTTGATTATACCTTCTTCGATTAATGACAAAATATCAGCAATTTGTGTAGGAGTTAATACAAATTCTTCAATTCCTAATGCATTTTCATTCAGATATCCTCGGATAGGCCCTGTTACCCAGTTAGCAGCTTGCTTGTATTGTTGAGTATGAGAAACGATTTTTTCGAAATATTGAGCGCTATGTTTATCGTCAATTAATACCGAAGCATCGTAATCAGAAAGACCATAATTGGCGGTAAATCGTGAAAACATCACTCGTGGCAATTCTGGCATCGATGCACGAACACTTACTAGCATTTCGTCGGTTATCACTGTTGGCGGTAAATCGGGTTCTGGGAAGTACCGGTAATCCGTTACACCTTCTTTTTTTCTCAAGCTGAAAGTTGTACCTGCTAAGCCGTTAAAACCTCGAGTTTCTCCAATAACTAATCCAGCACTATCGAGTATTTCTGCTTGTCTGCGAATTTCAAAATCAATGGCTCGTTTAACATTGGAAATCGAGTTCATGTTTTTTACTTCCACTTTGGTTCCGAAGGTTTTACTTCCAATGGGTCGAATAGAAACGTTCGCATCACATCGCAAACTTCCTTCTTCCATATTACCGTCACAAATGTCCAAATAACGCACTAATCGTCGTATCTCAGAAACAAAGGCATACGCTTCATCACCGGTCCTAATATCGGGTTCACTCACAATTTCAATCAACGCAGTTCCGGCACGGTTGTAATCAACCAAAGTATCGTACATATCTTGATCATGCATACTTTTCCCCGTATCTTCTTCCATGTGAATTCGAGTTAATCGAATCGATTTTTCTTCACCATTCGATAATTTAATATCTACGTTTCCACCTACGCATAATGGAGTATCGAATTGCGTGATTTGATAGCCTTTTGGTAAATCTGCATAGAAATAGTTCTTTCTAGCATATCGATTAAATCGTGTGATTTCGGAGTTTAGCGCAAGCCCAATCATGATCGCTTTGTGCACCGCCGCAGTGTTATGCATGGGCAGTGTACCTGGATGGCCTAAGCTAATTGGTGAAACCTGAGTATTCGGTAATGCACCGTATTCAATACTGTCTGAACTAAACGCCTTACTAAGCGTCTGTAATTGTACGTGAATCTCCAAACCTATTACGGCTTCGTATTTGCTTTCAGGGATCATTTCCACAAAGATAATAACCTACTTTATTATCAAGCGATATAAATCGATTTTTGATTGTAACTTTGATGCGGCAGTCCGCTCTATCGATCCATTAATTTGGGTAGGAAAGTCCGGGCAACGTAGGGTACCGTACTTCCTAACAGGAAGGGGCAAGTCTTGTAAAGGGCTTGCTACAGAAAGTGTCACAGAAAATATACCGCCTTGTTTACAAGGTAAGGGTGAAAAAGCGGGGTAAGAGCCCACTGACAGTGTAGTGATACATTGTCCGACAAACCTTACGGGTTGAAAGATCAAATAAACCTGGATCGAAGGGTTACTCGCCCTAATGCATTGCATGCCAGGAGGGTAGATCGATACAGGCAAGGTGCGAACCTTGTCGCAGATTAATGATAGAGACCAGCAATGGTACAGAACCCGGCTTATAGGACTGCCTTTTTGAAAAAAAACTTAATATTGCCTTGACATGAGTGTATAAATTTTGTATTTTTGCACCACGTTTGAGAGGAAAACATGATAAATGCTTTCTTACTCTGATAAGCGAGAATAGCTCAGTTGGTAGAGCACAACCTTGCCAAGGTTGGGGTCGCGAGTTCGAGTCTCGTTTCTCGCTCAAAGAGCAAATTAAAGCCCCGGAAACGGGGCTTTTCTATTATATGCAACTCTATTATTGGTGATGTCCCTCTTTGGTTTTAAATCCAATTTAACTATAGAAATTATTTAAACAGCGTAGAGTTTGAGAGTTATTAAACATATAACCTAAAAAAAAAAGACGCATCGTTGAAGATGCGTCTTTTTTAATGGTGAAGTATTTATAATTACTTACGTTGTTTTGTCTTTTTATCAATACCAGATGATGGCAAGCGATTGTATTTTTTCTTGGCATTTCCAGTTGGTGCACCAATTCGAACCATTGCACAACGGAAGCCTAAATTAGATTGACTTAAGTTTTCTTCTAAGAAACGACGAGTACCTGGAGATGCGTAGTATAGACGATCGCTCCACGAAGCACCTTTGTAAACTCTGGCTTTGTTATTGATCAATGAAGTTACACCGTAGTCATAAGTCATTTCACCTGAGTTGTAGTTTAATTCATCTTTGAAGCCCATATTATCGGCTTTTTTGTAGTTTCTACGATTTACGTTTTCAGCTTCTGTAACGTCGCGATAAGTTAAACGTCCAAGGCTATCCTTGTCTACAATTGCACCATACTGATCCAAAACCAACGTCTTGAATACGTTACCGCGGAAAGGCATAAACTCATCGAAGTCTTCTAAAGACAAAGGACGATAAACATCCATGGTCCATTCGGCTACGTTACCTTCCATGTTATATAGACCATAAGAATTCGGCCAATAACTATAAACAGTAGTAGGAACAAAACCGGCATCATTCAATCCGCCTGCAATACCACCCATATCACCCTTGCCAACCATAGCATTTAAACGGATTTTACCTCTATCATTTTCTTTTTGATCCTTTATTCTAACAGTGTAGTCCGTCCAACCGTATATTTTTTTCTGGTCAATATTGGTAAAGTTAACTTCACCAATGTTGTTTTGAGATGCATATTCCCATTCAGATTCTGTTGGTAAACGATATTCAGGCAATAGAATACCATCTTCCATAATAGCTTTCTGTCTCCGCTGGTCTTTGTTTTTCTTCTTGCTGTAGTCTTTTAATGGGGACTTCTTGTTTTTAGAAACAAAGTCGAACTGATTCGCTAAATAAGCACGAGTATTGAAGTTGTTATCATCAACCGCATCAGTCTCAATTTTGAAAAGAACGATACCTTCACGATCAAGAATATATTCATTAACGCGATCAGTACGCCATTGAGCGAATTCAGAAGCTTGTTTCCAACTTACACCAACCACTGGATAATCCTTGTAGGAGGGGTGACGGAAATAATATTCAACAAAAGGCTCGTTAAAACCTAATTGTCTTCTCCAACACAAAGAATCGGGGAGGGCTTTTTGGTAAACTTCCGGATAAGAAACAAACGTTCTACCTAACCAGTAAACGTAATCTTTGTACTGTTGATTGCTGATTTCAGCTTCATCCATGTAAAAAGAATTTACTGTTACCGTTCTTTCGGTGTTGTCATTGTTGTGTTGTAGGTCAAATTCGGTTGAGCCCATTGTAAATGAACCACCTTCAACCAAAACTAAACCCGGGCCTGTTTCTTGACCTTTGTACTTGGGGTTGTAAAATCCGCCCCATTTGGGATCATTGTAAGTCTGACCCGTAGTCTTACTTACCGGTTGGCGTGCGCATCCAGCGAATCCAATCATCGCTGCCGCGGCCATCATCCATGCATTGTTTTTCTGTAACACGGTGTGAATTATTTGTTTATTATAACGACAGATAGTCTGTATTATTGGCAAATGTAATGTTTTTTTCCATTTTTTGCAGAAAAAAACCCGAAGTGACTCGGGTTTTTATAATTGTCATTAGGAATAGTTTAAAATTCTGGACAGCGTAAAGGTTTAAATGGATGTCTTCCTGGAGGTACGCACCAATCAATAGTTGCGCTGATTTCATGACTCGAAGGAATTGCAGTTCTACCATCACTTACTGTAAAATCATAACTGTAACCAAATTTGAATCGATCTTTTCTAAAGCCAACCAACATGATGATGGCATCTGGATTCTTTTGTTGTCCAAAGGTTTGTCTAAACCATAATCCTGTAACCAATGGGCCTTTATTCGCATAAAAACCAATATTCATCTGTGTGAAATTACGTTGCTTCATAAACAACATATTGGGAGAAAAGTTATTCTGTTCAAATCGGCTTCTAGACAACGGAATTACACCGCCGGTGTGCACAGTAAAACGTCTAGGATGAACTTCATCGGGATTTTCAAAAAAGCTCCAACCAGGTTCGGTAATGTTATGTGCTGCAAATCCGATATAGAATTTCTGCGTATACATAATCCAACCAGCGTTGAAGTTTGAATATGTTTTCGTTAGACTTGGAGGTTGTTCTCCTGTCGCATTCACAAATCCCTGCGTTGGATCAATTTGATCGGAGAATCTTAACTTACTCCAATCCAATGACTTGTTTACTAAGGAGCCTTGAAGACCAAAGCGCATAAACATTCTTTGTCTGCGGTCTAATTGTAGTAAGTAGGAATAAACCCCACTAACACTGGTAGTGCTCAATAAACCCGTTCCTGCAATATCATGGAATACCATGGCGCCTAAACCTCCACCAACTGCGGGGATGTGTTGATCCCAAGATGCAGCAAATGAACGAAATGTACCGGGTAGGTTAGGCCACTGATTACGGTAGTTTAAAGCAATTCTACCCGCCGCACCATAACTACAAACCGCTGAACCTGCTAACGCAGGGTTTGTGTAAACCGGTGAAGCATAAAATTGTGACAATTCAGGATCTTGCGCCTGTAACTGCAACGAAATGGCAGCAGCAAAACCCAATCCAAGTGCACGTAAAGTTCTGTTCATATTATTGACAACTAACAAAAGTACAAATAAAAACGATTTATCATAAGAAATATTGAATAATTGCAATTTTTCAAAAAAAGTTTGAGAATTTTGTCATAGTAACGTCATGTAGGCAATAAATCTTTGGAATTTTCGTAATTTTATAGTCCGTTATGCGAAACCTTATAGTAGCTTTATTATTGATTGTTTTTTTTGCGAATTCAACAGTAAATGCGCAAACCCGTTGGTTTGATGAAGGTAAGTGGATTAAACTCAATTTTAATCAAACGGGAATTTATAAAATAACCTATGAAAATACTGAAGCATGGGGGTTGAATCCATCACAAAACCCAGATGATAATTTTCATTTGCTCTGTATTCAAGGAAATATTTTGCCGTCATCGAATCCTGATACAATTATTCCCCAAACAGAAGAAGTCTCAATGATGGTTGTTAGAGGAACCGATAATAAATGGGGACCTGGGGATTATTTTCTTTTCTACATTTCGGGCAGCCGCGGTTTTACTGCAAATTCAAAAGGTATTCAACATTACAAAAATATTTATACGCAAAATACACAAGCAATCTTCGGGTACAACACTAAGTCTGGGAACAGAATTAAACAATTGCAATCTGCTCTAATACCTGAAAGGATTGTTGACCAATCCGTTTGGACTTATGTTCATGATTCAGATGTAGTAAACCTAAATAATATGGGTAGAGTTTGGTTAGGTGAGCGACTTGGAAATGAAACCCTAGTTCGGAACTTTTCTATACCGATACCAAATGGAGTTGATTCAGTGGAAGTTCAAGTAACATCGGCAGCCGCGGTTGAGGAATCATCGGCTACATTATTTACTTCAGTAAATGCAATTCGCGATACACTTTCATTGTCGCCGTTAAACATTGGTAGTTATGATAAATACAAATACAATTCTAGGAATTACACTACATCGGTAAGTAATCAGCGTTTAGATATCAATCTTCGATTGGTTAGGCCCAACACTAAAACATCTGTTTATTTGGACTTTATTAGAATATTAGGCAAAAGAAAAATAGAATTTTTGGGCGTGCCACTTATTCTAATTGATAATCAGTGGCTTAATCTTAACCAAACGATTCAGTTTAACGTATCAAATTCAACCGGTAAATCATTACGATTTTGGAATGTCTCGGATATGCAAAATCCAAGAGAATGGAAAGTGGAACAAAATGGAAATGAAAGTCGAATAATTATTCCTTTCGATGAAATGAAATCACAATTTGTTGCATTTGATGAATCCACATTAAATAGCCCAACGTATTTAGGAGGAATTGCGAGTAAATCGATGTTTAATGTTGCCGAAATCCCGGATCTTCTAATTATTTCGCACGAATCATTGTTGTCGGCCGCGAATAAATTAGCCGATTTAAGAAGGAGCCAGTCGAAAATTGTTAAAGTAGTAACCCCTCAACAGATTTATGATGAATTTACGGGCGGACAGGCTGATTTAATAGCACTTCGACGTTGTATTCGTTGGTTAAAAGATGTTTCTGACAAAACGGCTGGTAATTTCAAGTATGTGACATTAATGGGAGCCGCTAGCTATGATATGTTGGATCGAATCTCAAATAATACGAATAGGGTTCCAATTTATCAATCGTTTGGACACTCACCGGCGGTGATATTCTGTTTAGATGAGTACATTGTATATACGGAACCAAGACAAGGAGATCCTGAAATCTCCCGTAGTGATAAACTAGGAGTATCTGTGGGCAGAATTCCAGCACGAACCTTGGAAGAAGCCAACGGGTTTGTAGAAAAATTGATTCGATACGATAGTAAAAAGTCGTTGGGCCCATGGCGTAACAATATTGTTTTTACTAGTGACGATGCAGACCAAGTCTGGGAAACGGAATTTGTGGTTCAAAGCGAGGAATATGCTAAATATATCAATAACAATAATCCCAGCGTTAGAATTCGTAAAGTATACGCTGATGCATTCACTCAAATTGTAAATGGTAACAGTGAACGTTATCCCGACTTTACAACTACCTTTAACAATAGAATTTCGGAAGGTAGTTTATTTATTAATTATCAAGGTCATGGCGGAGAAAAGGGATTAGGTCAAGAATCCTTATTGGATATACCAACTATTAAAAGTTGGAGAAATGAATACCGCATGCCTGTTCTATTTACTGCAACATGCGAGTTTACAAAGTATGATGATCCTAATTTTCAAAGTGCCGGTGAATTAGCAGTTCTTAATCCTTTGGGGGGAGCGATAGCATCGTTAACAACTACGCGATTAGTTTATGTGCCTTCAAATTCAGCAATCAATAGGGCTTTTTGGACTCAATATGGTTTTCCAGGTCCCAATGATCCAATTCCGTCTGTAGGAGACGTTTTTCAAAAATTAAAAAATCGACCCAATAAAACCGATGACGATAAAAAGTTTGCTTTACTTGGCGATGCTAGTATGAAATTAGCATTTCCGGAGCATTTGATTTTAGTGGATTCGGTTCAAGGTAAAAATTTCAGTTCCTTTAATGATACATTAAAAGCCTTCGAAATTGTAACGATAAAAGGGCATATACAAGAACGAGGTAAAGGCTTAATGGATGAATTTAACGGGAATTTATGGGTTACAATTTTCGATAAACCCAACAGTCAGTTTACTTTAGATAATGATAATAACGGTAGTAGAATTAATTTTGATGAACAAAACTCAGTTATTTTTAATGGTCAGGTAACCGTAGATAAAGGACTATTTACCTTGATTTTTGTGGTACCTAAGGATATATCATACCAGGTGGGTATTGGTAAGGCAATATTTTACGCACACAACAATATCACGGATGCAACCGGCGGCTGGAATTTTATGCTTGGTTCAAGTCTTAAATTATCTAAAGTTGATACCGTTGGGCCTGAAGTCTTGGCTTACCTGCAAGACACCTCATTTATAGCTGGATCTAGCGTTTCTAAAAATGTTGATTTCGTAGCGCGTATTTATGATGATAACGGTATTAATGCAACGGGTTCAGGTATTGGTCGTGATATAGTTTTAGTCATAGATGAAGGTACCGAATTTGAGCAAAACTTAGTTGTTAACCAATATTTTCAATACGATGTTAACTCCTTTACGAAAGGCACATTGGTAGTTCCGCTGTTTGAATTATCGCCAGGTAAACATACCTTTCGATGTAAAGTTTGGGATATTTTTAACAACTTTGGTAGCGGAGTTACCGAGGGTATTGTAACACCAGGTAGACAACTGAAAATTAATGATTACGGTGTATATCCCAACCCAATTTCGGAAAATAGTAAATTGTGGTTTAGTCATTCATTACCAGGTGAAGATTTAAAAGTTGACTGGCAAATTAATGCAGTATCGGGGCAGGTCGTAAGCAAAGGAAACCTTCTCATTGAAGCTGCTTATTCTAGCCCAATTATTCAACTTGAAGGATTAATACCCATAAATTCAAATAATTTATCGTTTGAAGGTGATTCCCTTTCACAAGGACTTTATTTTTATAAGATTCATATTACTACTACCGATGGATTGCAAGCAACAATTGGTGGTAAGTTGATTTATTACCCCAATCATTAAACATCAATTTTAATTTATTTACAATGAGAATAATAAACACTAGTATTAGGATGCTTGACTTCAAACCTATATTTTTGCCAAAGTTGACAATGAATTCTTTAGGTAAATATATAGTTTTAAGTGCAGTGGCCTTAGGTGCATGGGTTCCTAATAGTAATGCTCAAATTGGTACCAAGGAACTTACAGGAAAGTTAGCCAACGAATTGAATGCTATCACTACGATGGTTCCATTCTTGACTATTACGCCAGATAGCAGATCAGCGGCAATGGGCGATGTGGGCGTTGCATTATTTAGACCCGATGCTAATAGCGTTTCGTGGAATATGTCGAATCTAGTCTTTGCCAATCAAAGTACAGGATTTTCTTTGTCGTATGCACCATGGTTGAGGCAGATTGTGGATGATGTAGGATTTAGTTATTTGTCTGGTTATAGTAAAATGGGTGACAACGTTGCCATCGGTGGATCATTTAGATATTTTTCATTAGGCAATATTCAGTTTACCGATATTGATGGTAATGCCACCGGTAACTTTAATCCAAACGAATTTTCATTGGATGGAGGTGTTGCTATTAAGTTGAATAAAAATTTTGCTTGGGGCGTGAATTTGAGATTTATCTACTCCAATTTAACCGGTAACAGAGCAATCGGTGGAATTGACTATAAAGCCGCATTGGGTGGTGCCGGAGATATTAATTTTACCTACAAGACAGAAATTAAAAATGGAAATAAATACGACAAGCTCAAAGCAGGTATCAATATTCAAAATATTGGTTCAAAAATGACGTATTCTTCCAGAGAAAAATTAGATTTTCTTCCAACGAATTTGAAATTAGGAGTAGGATATACTACAGACATCGATGAATATAATAAGATTAGTATCTACGCCGATATTAATAAATTATTGGTTCCAACAAGACCGTATTATGTGCAAAAATGGGACGGTGGTGATTCTGTATCCTCCACAGGTGAAAGAATTCTGTTGGCTGGCAGAGATCCTAATGTAAACGTGGTTCAGGGTATGGTTCAATCATTTAATGATGCTCCAGGTGGTTTGAAAGAGGAACTTAACGAATACATGTTATCGGGGGGGATGGAATATACTTACAACGATCAGTTTACCATTAGAGGCGGCGTGTTTTATGAAGCTCGTGAAAAAGGCGGTAGACAATATGGAACATTGGGCTTTGGAATTAAATACCAAACAATTACCATTGATGCAGCGTACTTAGTGCCATTTATCCGCAGACACCCTCTTCAAAATCAAATGAGATTTTCTTTCTTGTTTGATTTAGGAGCTCTATCGGATAAATAAATCTTTCATTTACTTTTAGTCAATCATATTAAATTTGCTACGATGAATAATCGAAGAGACTTGTTATTGCAAAAAAGAGCGGAATCGAATTTAGGCGGTGGCCAAGATCGCATTGATGCTCAACATAAGAAGGGTAAATTAACCTCGAGAGAGAGATTATCACTATTATTGGATGAAGGCAGCTTTCATGAAATTGATGCGTTTGTAACCCACAGATCCAATGATTTTGGTATGGAGAAACAACAATTTCTTGGCGATGGCGTAGTTACTGGATATGGCAAAATCGATGGTAGATTAGTTTATGTGTTCTCTCAAGACTTTACAGTATTTGGTGGGTCATTGAGCGAAACCCATGCGGAAAAAATCTGTAAAGTAATGGATATGGCTACCCAAAATGGGGCTCCAATTATTGGCTTAAATGATTCCGGAGGGGCTAGGATTCAGGAAGGAGTTGTTTCGTTAGGCGGGTATGCAGATATCTTTTATCGCAATGTTCAGAGCAGTGGAGTAATCCCGCAGATTTCTGCAATCATGGGACCTTGTGCAGGTGGAGCTGTTTATTCTCCAGCATTAACAGATTTTATACATATGGTTGAAAATACCAGTTATATGTTTGTAACGGGTCCAAATGTTGTAAAAACAGTAACAAATGAAGATGTAAGTAGCGAAGATTTGGGTGGTGCATCTGTTCATGGTAGCAAAAGTGGCGTTGCTCATTTTACCTCAGCTAATGAAGTTGCTTGTATTCAATCTATTCGAAAGTTAATTAGTTATATGCCTCAAAATTGTGAGGAGCGAGCACCAAGACTTCCTTACAATTCCACCGGTGATGAATCTAGATCTAGTTTGATCAATATAATACCAGATAATCCCAATCAACCTTACGACATCAAAGAAGTTGTAGAAAACGTTGTAGATGAGCATTCATTTTTTGAAGTACACAAGAATTTTGCTGAAAATATTGTAGTAGGTTTTGCACGTTTGGCCGGCAGGTCTATCGGTATTGTTGCCAATCAACCCGCTTTTTTAGCTGGGGTGTTGGATGTGCATAGTAGCCAGAAAGGAGCTAGATTTGTTCGTTTTTGTGATGCTTTTAATATCCCATTGTTAGTATTCGAAGATGTGCCGGGATTTCTGCCAGGAACCGATCAAGAATGGAACGCTATCATTACAAATGGAGCTAAATTATTATATGCTTTTAGCGAAGCTACAGTGCCAAGAATTACTGTTATTACGCGCAAAGCTTATGGCGGTGCTTACGATGTGATGAATAGTAAACACATTGGTGCTGACATGAATTTTGCTTGGCCTTCAGCAGAAATTGCGGTTATGGGAGCAAAAGGGGCTGCGGAAATTATTTTCAAAAGACAAATAGATTCTGCTGAAAATAGAGACGTGGCATGGAAAGAAAAAGAGAAGGAGTACGGAGATTTGTTTGCTAATCCATACCGCGCTGCAGCTAGAGGATTTATTGATGAAGTAATCTTGCCCGAGGAAACCAGAGAACGATTAATCGCTGCATTTGACATGCTACAGAATAAAGTTAAAAATGCTCCTAAAAGAAAGCATGGTAATATTCCGTTATAGTAATTCTGGAGTGAGAACTAGGGTAACTTTTATTCTAATTGTATTTTATGCTTCTCGGTTGTGGTCAAGCCCAATTGACTCAACACAGGCTAGCTACACTCCAACACTGGAAATTATAAGTGTTAACAATCGTAATTTTGAGTACTTTCAAGTAATTGCCAATGACAAAAAGGAAAAGCCAGTGCCTGTTTGGAATTACAGATTTTCAGCGGGTTTAGGAACTGCCAATACTATGTACTGGCTCTTAGATTTTGGTCAACAATATGGCGAGTTTACGCTGAATAAAAATAGGAATGTGTTTTTTAAGGCTGAAAAAATGTTAACTTACAGATCGGGGATAGCCATCAATTACGCACAAGCCGGTGTAGATGTAAATGCTTCATTGAAAACAGATTCGTTTTTTAATACCGAATTACAAAAATTGGTTCCAACCGAAGTAACCATCAAATACAGAACCCAATCGGTAAATTTACGGTACAATCTACATTTTGCTCCTTCCGAGAAGTTTGATCCATACATAGGTATTAGTATGGGTATTCGTTTTAATTCTATTGATGGTAGTGTTAATAATCCAGTAAAGGGATTTTCTGACTTTGATTTAACCATACCTTTTTTAGGATTTACAACTCCGGGCGGTGATTTAACGTTGGGTTGTGCGGGTAAAATTGCAGGAGGACTGGGGTATTACACGGAAATTGGAATCGCCAAGGCACTCATTCAGGGAGGAATAAACATTACCCTTAAAAAAAAGACCACTAAAAGCAAATTTAAACCAATCGGTACTCCTGAGTTTTAAATTTAGTAATTGTGTTGATTTTTGACAAAAATTAGCTTTTTTTCATCAAAATAGCTCAAAAAAAGCCGTTTTTTACCTGTTTTAAGTGTTTTTTCCCTTATTTTGCCAAACTAAACTTTATCCTTTATGGACTTAAAAGAAATTCAAGCATTAATCAAATTCGTATCTACTAGCGGAGTTGATGAAGTAGAAATCAGCCAGAAAGATTTCAAAATTGCCATCAAGAAAAACCAAAATGTAGGTTCAGCACAAATCGTACACACTGCGATTGCTCAGCCGGCGGCAATGCCTATGGTAGCCGCACCTGTTGCTGCCTCTCCTGCGCCCGTAGCTACAATACCTTCTGCACCTGCAGAAGCTAAAACCGATAACCTAATCACCATTAAATCTCCTATGGTTGGTACATTTTATCGCACCCCCAATCCGGATTCGCCGTCTTTTGTGAACGTTGGCGACGACGTGAAACCAGGTAAAGTGGTATGTATCATCGAAGCGATGAAGTTATTTAATGAAATTGAATCGGAAATTTCCGGTAAAATTGTTAAGGTATTGGTTGATAATGCTACACCTGTAGAATATGATCAGCCATTGTTCTTGGTGGAACCAGCATAATTATTATGTTTAAGAAAATTCTGATCGCAAACCGCGGTGAGATTGCATTGCGTATAATTCGCACTTGCAAGGAAATGGGGATAAAAACAGTTGCTGTTTACTCAACGGGTGATAGAGATAGTCTTCATGTGCGTTTTGCCGATGAAGCAGTATGTATCGGGCCCCCTCAGAGTAAGGATAGCTATTTAAATATGCCTAGAATTCTTGCCGCTGCAGAAATTACAAACGCAGATGCAATTCATCCAGGTTATGGCTTTTTGAGCGAGAATAGCAAGTTTAGCGCGCTGTGCAGAGATCATGGAATTAAATTTATCGGGGCAACACCCGAGCAAATTGATTCGATGGGCGATAAAAGCAATGCTAAAGATACCATGAAAAAAGCCGGTGTTCCTACCATTCCTGGGTCGGTAGGCTTATTGGAGAGTATCGAACAAGGTAAAATAATCGCTAAAGAAATTGGATACCCTGTAATTATTAAAGCTACAGCAGGTGGTGGAGGTAGAGGAATGCGAATTATTTGGAAGGAGGATGAGCTAGAACCCAATTGGAACAGTGCCAAACAAGAAGCAGGCGCAGCTTTTGGAAACGATGGTTTGTACATGGAAAAGTATATTGAAGAACCTAGACATATTGAGATTCAAATTGCAGGAGATCAATACGGTAAGGTTTGTCATTTGAGTGAACGGGATTGTAGCATTCAACGTCGACATCAAAAACTCTTAGAAGAAACGCCATCGCCATTTATGACGCCGGAGTTAAGAGCCAAAATGGGAACTGCAGCAAAAGCGGCAGCTCAAATTATTAATTACGAAGGAGTAGGTACCGTAGAATTTTTGGTAGATAAGCATAGGAATTTCTACTTTATGGAAATGAATACGCGTATTCAAGTAGAACATCCCGTAACAGAAGAAGTTATTAATTATGATCTCGTAAAGGAGCAAATCCTAATCGCAGCGGGACAGCCTATTTCAGGTAAGGATTATGAGCCTACAAAACATGCTATAGAATGTAGGATAAATGCCGAGGATATCTATAATAATTTTAGACCTTGTCCCGGTAAAATTACTTCTCTAAATAGGCCTGGTGGACATGGAGTTCGCGTAGATACTCATATTTATGCGGGATATACAATTCCCCCATATTACGATTCAATGATTGCTAAATTGATTGTTTCTGCTCAAACCAGACAAGAAGCCATCGTTAAAATGCGCAGAGCATTGGGTGAATTTATTGTAGAAGGGGTTAAAACTACTATACCGTTGCATTTGCAATTGATGGAAAACGAAGATTTCATCAACGGCAATTTTACAACGGCATTCATGAATACCTTCGAAATTAAATAGTTTTATTTCAACTAAATACAAGCATGGAAGTATCGCTTAATCTTTAGGGATATAGCAGGTACTTCCATCGTTTATTTTCAAACACCTCAATATCGTTTCTCCAACTATTTCTAATATAATTGGCATCTTTCCCAGATTCAATCATTTTTTGAACCTCTTTATTGCCAATTAATTTTGTAAAAAACGGATTGAAAAATTTGATGCTATCTGGACATTCATCGTATAACATTACCAACCATTCTAAATAAAGATGTTTGAAATTATGTAAATAAGATGGTCCAAAATCGGTTAATAGTACACCTCTACACAATTGATTTTTATAGGGTGGGTTGATCGCTTTTCCCTGAATATCCGTTGGTGTGAATGTATAGCTCCCTTGTTTTAACCAAGGTGCTCCAAAGCATTCAAAGGGTTTGTTGGTTCCTCTACCCATGCTCATTATAGTACCTTCAAACAGCCCTAACGAAGGGTATAATAATATACTATTATCGGTTGGTAGATTTGGCGACGGTGGAATGGGAACTGAATATCGTTGGCTTCTCATCCAATTCTTACAAGGAACCACGATTAAATTAAGGCTATCGTTAATTTCCGATTTAATAATTGATGTTAGATTTTTACTTGGATTTTTACTTTTATTTACTGCGTTCGGAATGGTGATTTGCAACCATCGTTCTCCAATTATCATATAAGAAAGCTCGCCCAAGGTCATACCATGCACTAAAGGAATGGGATGAACACCTACCATGCTCTCTAAACCACTTTGAAGAATTGGTCCATCCATAAAATAACCGTTGGGATTGGGTCGATCTAAAACTATAAAAGTTTTATGATACTCACTACATGCTTGCATGGCAAAATGCATGGTAGTTAAATAAGTGTAAAAACGTACTCCCACGTCTTGAATATCAAATACCAGAATGTCGCAATTCTCTAATTGAGCTTTGGTGGGCTTATAGTTTGAACCGTATAAAGAATAAATGGGTAGTCCGGTTTTGGCATCGGTTTGGTTGGAAACATGTTCACCGTTGGCTGCTGACCCTCGAAAACCATGTTCGGGTGCAAAAACACCGGTAATATTTATTCCCAATTTTAACAATGTATCTACCAAATGAACACCATTAACTACGGAAGTTTGATTGGCGATAATCATTACCCGCTTGCCTTTTAATCGCCAAATGTATTGGGAGAATTGTTCTGCCCCTGTTTTTATAGATGTTGATTCTATGGTAGGAGAGTTTCCAGGAAATACACAATATCCTGAAACGGTGTTATTGGCAAAAAATAGCCAAAGAAAAAGGGTCGTAAATACGAGAATTTGTAGTTGTTGTTTACCTTTGAATATCATGAATTCTTGGGAAAGATGGGTTGCATTTCGTTTGGTTAAAAATAAGAACCAAACCTTTTCCAAAAATATGATGATTTTAGCTATTTCCGCTGTTGCATTGAGTGTTTGTGTAATGATTATTACAATTTCTACAGTACGCGGATTTCAGCAGGGGATAATGCAGAAAGTAATACAGTTGCACGGTGATTTTATCATTGACAATGCGGCCAATTTAGAAAATGCAGAACCAATACCGTTTTCTAAAGAAAAAGGCAGTGAAATTGAGAAGGTACTTAAATCAAGTGATGCAGTAAAAAGTTGGACAGTTTCATGTTCAAAGGCCGCTATAATCAAGGGGGAACAAGACCTAGATGGGGTTGTGGCAACCGGGATGGATTTTTTACAAGTAAGATCCATTTTAAAGCCATTCATAGTGAACGAAAATCATCGTTTAACCGATTCGAATACATGGGTTTGGATATCTAAAGAACTTGCAAATCGGTTAACACTTGATACAGGAAGTTATATAACCTTGGTTTTTTTTAAGAATGTAGATTCGCTTTCAATGGTAAGACCCAAGCCAAAGCGACTACAAATAGCAGGTATTTTTGAAACAGGTATTGATCAAATCGACAAACAGATAATCTATGTTAATCAATATTTAGTGAGTGAGTTTCTGCCTAATAACAATTCCATTACAAAAATTGAAGTTTGGGCTAAACCCGGCAAACAACATCGGTTATTTGATGCACTGAAATTTGTAGTACCTGGAGGAGAATTACGATTGAATACATCGAGATTCTTCCACAGACAAATTTATGACTGGCTATCAATTCTCAATACCAATGTATGGGTAATTTTGATCATGATGGCAATAGTCTGTTTTATTGCCGTAACTACAATTTTGTTAATCTTGATTTTTGAACGAATAAAATTTATTGGGTTGATTCAGGCAATGGGTGCCAATGTAACATCCGTACAACGGGTATTTTTATGGCAAGCAGTACTAATAATAATGGCAGGAATTGGTATTGGAGATCTTATTGCTTTCGTATTATGTTGGCTGCAAGAAACCTATCAGTTCATTAAGTTAAACCAGTCGATTTATTTTGTATCACATGTAATGGTTGATTTCAATTGGATAAACGTTCTCATCGTAAATGCAGGTTTGATAATTTTGAGTACAATAATTGCATTGATTCCATTACAATGGATAAAAAGAATGGCCCTAAACCGGGCCATTCAATATTAGAAACAATATCAAGTTAAACGTTAAATATCCAACGATTTAAGCATCGATTTTTGCATATTTAGCATGAGTTTCAATAAATTCTCTGCGTGGAGGTACGTCGTCGCCCATAAGCATGGAGAATATACGATCTGCTTCAGCTGCACTATCCAAAGTAACAAGTTTAAGGGTTCTACGTGCAGGATCCATGGTGGTTTCCCAAAGCTGTTCTGCATTCATCTCACCCAAACCTTTATAACGTTGGACGTTCACAGAATCTTCTTTTCCTTCTTTGGCTAATTCCTTAATCGCAGCATCGCGTTGAACATCATCCCAGCAATATTTAAAGTCTTTGCCTTTTTTCACTAAATATAAGGGTGGGGTAGCGATGTATAAATGCCCACTTTCAATTAATTTCTTCATATATCGGAAGAAAAGAGTAAGAATTAGGGTACGAATATGACTACCGTCAACGTCCGCATCCGTCATAATTACTATTTTATGATATCTAAGTTTGTCTAGATTTAGTTCTTTATCACCTTCTTCATTGGTTCCAATATGCACACCCAGAGCTGTAAACATATTTCTAACCTCTTCATTGTCGTAGATTTTATGCTCTAGCGCTTTTTCTACATTTAATATCTTACCTCGCAGAGGTAGGATAGCTTGAAATTCGCGATCACGACCTTGTTTTGCTGTTCCACCGGCGGAATCTCCCTCAACTAAGAATATTTCGCAAGCGGAAGCATCGGTTTTGGAGCAATCAGACAATTTACCGGGCAATCCCATTCCACTCATTGCGCCTTTACGTTGCACCATTTCTCTTGCTTTTCTGGCGGCAGCACGTGCTTGAGCGGCTAGGACTACTTTGTCTACGATTATTTTTGCTTCTTTGGGATGTTCCTCTAAATAGTTAGCTAACATTTCTGCAACGGTTTGATCTACCGCACCCATTACTTCATTGTTCCCTAATTTAGTTTTGGTTTGACCCTCAAATTGAGGTTCAGCTACCTTAACAGAAATTACCCCAGTAAGACCTTCTCGGAAATCTTCTCCGCTGATTTCTATTTTTAATTTTTCAAGTAATTTTTGTTTTTCAGCATAACTCTTTAAGGTTCTAGTTAATGCTCTACGGAAACCTGCAACGTGGGTACCGCCTTCAATTGTATTAATATTGTTAACATACGAATGAAGATTTTCCGCGTAGCCTGTATTGTATTGAAATGCTATTTCTACAGGGATACCAAATTTATCGCTTTCACAATAAACAGGTTCGGGGATTAATTTCTCCCGGGTGCCATCTACGTAGCTGATAAATTCCTTTAAGCCGCCTTCACTGTAAAATATCTCACTGTGAAATGTACCATCCTCTTGCGCTTCACGCTCGTCAGTTAGAGATAATCTTATGCCTTTATTTAAATAGGCCAATTCTCTTAATCGATTTTGTAAGGTTTCGAAATTGTATTCAGTGGCTTGGAAAATTGTATCATCCGGCTGAAACGTAACTTCTGTGCCCCTTGAATCTGATTCTCCAACTACTTTAACATCGTACAGAGGTTTGCCGATTTTGTATTCTTGTTGGAAAATTTTCCCCTCTCTAAATACGCGAACCTGAAGGTGGGTGGATAGTGCATTCACACAACTTACACCAACACCGTGCAATCCACCAGATACTTTATAGGTGTCTTTATCAAATTTACCGCCCGCGTGCAAAACGGTCATAACCACCTCTAAAGCACTCTTTTTTTCCTTCGGATGCATCCCGGTTGGAATACCTCTACCGTTATCCAATACACGTATTGCGTTACCTGGAAGAATAGTTACTTTGATATCGTTACAATGTCCGGCCAAAGCCTCATCGATACTATTATCTACAACTTCATAAACTAAGTGATGCAATCCTTTTGGTCCGATATCACCAATATACATCGCAGGACGTTTACGTACCGCTTCAAGTCCTTCTAAAACCTGAATATTCTCCGCGCCGTAATTACTTTTGTTCTCTTCAGACATTATGCTATTGTTTCAAAATTAATATTCCGTAAATATAGAATTTAACCCGTTGGAAACGCAAAAATTGCGAATGTTATTATCCACTTATTACTAACGAAAAAGCATACATTTTGGAACGCTTTGTTGTGCAAAATGCAACGAAAACATGCTGGTTTACTTATTTTGTAGCGGAAGTGATTTTTTCACTGAATAATACGGTGTACCAACCTGTGTAGTTTAGGAAATGGTTACAATACTGAAAATACTCCTTACGGTATTCTAGCGCTTTCAATTGCGCATCCAATGCTCTCATTTCACGAGTGTTAACAATGAAAAAGTTTGCATCACCCGCTTCAAATCTGCGGATTTCTAAATTGTATAAATCAGTGAGTTCGGTTCCAATTTCTACCCACTTAGAATATAAATTACGACTAACAGATATTTCGTTGAAATTGGCTTGAATTTTAATAAAGAATTCCCGTTGCTTCGATTGAAATTTCCATTCAGTTTGCTGATACTTATATTTTGCTAATTGGTATTCACCACGCGCCTCTCTGTAAACCAAAGGGCTACTAAACTGTATTCCAAAACGATTATTGTTTCGTAAATTACCAAAATCAGCGTAGTTGAAATTATTCAATGGTTGCAGATACTGGTATTTTAAATCCAATTGCGGTAATAAGTTATTGGTTTTGTAGTTTAAGTCGATTTTTGTCAAACTAATAGTATTTTCTAGCAATCGTAGCTCCGGAGGTAACGGAGCGTTAATGGAAGAACTACCATTGGTGAAATAGTTGAAACTATAATTACAAAAAGAATCCAACTGCTCTAAACCCCATCTACTGGGTATACTATTTTGAGTTAATTCGATAGGAGTATTGTCTTCCGCCCATAACCAAGAATTAATCATTATTTTCGACTTAAGTTGTTTCCATTGGATTTCCATCAATTTTGCCCGGTATTGTTCTAACTGAACATAGGTTTCTAATGTATCTACTGTGTTGGAAGCACCTGCCCTAAATAGTTTCCGCAAACCATTCTGACGAGTTTCCGCATTAAATATCATTTGTTCAATTCGGTTGCTGCTTTCCGTCCAAATTTGCCATTCAATATAATGTTGGATTAGGTCATTTAAAAGATTATTAATTATGATTTCCCTTTCCCAATAGTTCATTGTTTTTAGCGTTTTCGATTTTTGAAAATCGGCACGTTTTTTATCGATAATCAAATCCTTTAAAATAGGAATACTAAGCCCTGTATATTGAGTGCCAACTTTTCCAGTATTATCCATTGGGTTTAAATACTGACCCGTACTATTCTCTGTACCCAATTGTACTTTTACACCCGATCTAGTTGGACTTTCTAATGAAAATGTCTGAACTTGGTAGTAATTTATATTATCGAAATTCTTTTGATTTTGTTGAAATGCAATCGTAGGATCAAACGCACCTCGTGCTTTTAAAACTTCGGCACTACCTTTATTAATTTCTAAATTGGCCGATTTAACCAAGGGATGAAATTCAATTACTCGATCAATTAAATCAACTAAGCGAACTTCTATGGTTTCAGCATTATTGGAAATCTGACAAAAAATATCCCTTTGAGGTAGAGATCCCAAAATCAACAATACTATTAAGTTAAAAAATCTCATGGAGAGGTCTTTTTACGAATCTTACTATCTTGGTTTGTACTTGTTTTATAAAAATCGGAGGGGAATCCATTGATGTTACGCCATATTTCGTACCACATCGGTACTCTATTTAACATAACATATCCACGAGCACCAACGCCAACACGCAGCTCCTTGGGCCAAGGTTTTTTATCGAAATTTGGTTTCACTAATACACGATATTCACCCTTCGCATCAATGGCATTGTCGATGGCATAAACTGTTCCTGGGAAAGTGCCATAGGTGGCTTGCGGCCATCCAGAAAATACGATAGTGGGCCAACCATCAAAAACAAATTGTACATCTTCCCCTCGTTGAAATAAAGGTAAATCAACGGGTTTTACTTTCATTTCAACAGATAATGTTGCCCCACCAGGCACAATTGTACATATCGCATCTCCCGCTTTTACTGTTTCGCCTAAACCTCTAATTAGAGTTTGGGTGATTAAGCCTGTTTGTGGTGCGGTAATAATATAAAATCCATTGCGTATTGAATAACTAGAATAGGTGTTTCTTAGCTTACTTATTTCCGCTTCGGTTTCCAATTGTCCGGATATTGCAGAAAATCGCTCACTTTCCGTTTTTGCTAATTTTTCACCATAATCGGCACGTACGTTTTGTAATTCGATTTTGGCCATTTCATAGGAATTTTGAGCAATTCTTACTTTGGCTTCTAACGTTAGCTGTTTTGCAATAGCCTCTTGCCATTTAACCCTACGATTTTCAATTTCAACGGGACTACGAAGCACGTCAAGGCCTAAAATACTGTCACGTTCAAATTGTCTTTTTGCAATTTCCGCGTTTTTAACTGCGGCCACTAATTCTGCTTGTTCTGCCTTTAACTTCAAGGCTTCTTGTTCAATTTTATTTCTAGCCTTTTGAAGCGATAAATCTCTGTTCGATTCAAGTTGGGTAATCTGTTTATTGATAGCTCCAATTTTAGAATTATAACTTAAAACACTCTGTTCTTTGGCTTGTATTTGTATTTCGGTTTGATTGAGTAAATCTGGGTTTAAATACTCGCTATTTATTTCATCTAAAACGGCTATTGTATCACCTTTTTTTACATAATCACCTTCTTTTACTTTCCATTTTGCAATTCTTCCAGCAATAAATGTTTGAACCTCTTGAGGCCTTTCTTCGGGAAGAAAAGTGTTTACAGTTCCAATAGTTTCGATATTTTGCACCCAAGGTAAAAAAAGAAAAACTATTATTAATATCAGCGCACCCGTCAAAAAACGATTAATTCCTTTTCCAACATAAGCATTGTCGTATAACCAATCAGAAAGTTTATCCTGAAGTAATGATTTATTCATGAGTTTTACCTCCTTCCTTGAGTTTTGAAATACACTCAAGTTTTTCTATTGCAATACCCGAGTCGTAAACATATTCTACGGTAAGTATTAACTTCTCTACACCATCTAGCAATGTGATAATCAAAATTTCTGCGGCTAAAAATTGGCCCAAAGTGATTTCTTGATTAATTAATAAGCTACTACCAATGATTAACATGGTTGCTGTTAATACAACCTTTGCTGCCACGGCGAAGAATATTTGTTTCCGTAAAATCGAAAAATGTTTATTTCTGTAGTATACGTACCCGTCAATATTGTTGATTAATTGTTGGGTTAACTTTTGCATTCTTCCTTCCGTTAATTCACCAACTGCCATATCCCTAATTGTATCGGAAGTTTCAAACTTGTAAGCACTTTCAGAACCGGCTGATTCAAATCCCGATTTCCAGGTAAATTGGAGTCCGAAATAGACTATAATAACAATGAAAAAACCCAATATCAAAAAATTAGGATGGTAAATTGATAGGAGAGTAATCCCGGAAAGAATTTGTAACATTTGACCGGAAAAGTCAAAAACTAACTTTGAGAAACTTTTTTGTAATGTTACAATATCTAAAAAACGGGTTGATTTTTTTTCTAATGAAATACTATCGTTCGATTCTCTAAATTCGCTTAATTGCTCAGAAAAATTAATAGCATAGCGAACAAATAATTTTCGTTGTAGCGTATCTAAGATGGTAACCTGAGCCAACCGGGTTATTCCTGAAAATGCAACTAAAATGGAAATTCCGATTACTAGAATATACCAACTAGAACTTAATTTTCCCGTCATCACTATCCCAACAATTGTTTGTATCCCTAATGGGATAGTTAAACTCATTGCTCCAGCTAAAATGGCATAGATAAAAAGATAACGAATATTTCGTTTCTCAATTCGGACTAATCGCCAAATGGAAGAAATAGGAGTATTTGACATTGTTTCGCGAAACTACTCGCGAAAATAAGGAATAAGCCACTTATTGATAACAAACAATTCTACAAAGGGGTTATTTTCCTCGACCTTGAACCATGATCAATGCAGTGTAAGCCATGATTTTGAAATCTAAACTTAACGACATGTTTTCCAAATATAGAATATCATATTTCATTCGATCTACCATTTCATTAACGTTGGAAGCATACCCATATTTTATTTGCCCCCAAGATGTAATACCAGGCTTTATTCTGTGCAAACGTCTGTAAATGGGAGCTATAGAGACAATTTGTTCTATGAAAAAGCTTCGCTCAGGTCTTGGTCCAACTAAACTCATTTGACCCAGTAATACATTGAAAAACTGCGGCAACTCATCCAATCGTGTTTGCCGTAAGAATATCCCAATCTTTGTTCTTCGCTCGTCTTGGTCATGACTTAACCTTGGAGTTCCATTGGATTCTGCATTGTTTCTCATCGACCTAAATTTCAATATTTTAAAGACTTTTCCTTTATATCCAATGCGATCTTGTTTGAATATTACAGGACCCTCGCTGTCTATTTTAATTGCAATTCCAATAATTAAGAATAAAGGGAATAATACAACAATTGCTATACTAGAAACTACCAAGTCAATCCCGCGTTTAACAATTTTTTGCCAAGTTGGCATTACCTCAAAATCTACCTCTACGAGCATTGTTCCTAAAATGTTGTTCATTTTAACCATACCCAATACCAAACTAAAGTGATCTGGTATTATTTTAAGATGTACCTCTTCATTCTGAATGCAATCGACGATTTCAGTAATATGGGCATTTTCTGAAGCTTCTGGACATAAAATAACATCCTCAATGTGATGCATATTAATTAATTTAGGAAGATCCTCCCATGAACCTAATAAGGGTAATTCTCCAGTGAATTTATCACTACAATTCTCCGATATTTTAACAAAACCCAGTATGAAAAACCCTTCAGATTTTTTTTGAGCAATTAGTTCATTGTATAAATTAATAGCCCTTTCGCCGCAACCAACAATTATTGTTGGGTATCCCCAAATTCTATTTTTAATGTTATGAATAGTTTGGGTAGATACTATAAGTCTGAATAAAATCGTTGAGCCAAAATGCAACAAAAAAAGAACCCCAACGGATTCATAATAGTCGATGTAACTATTAATACTATCGTCTAGAATTAACGCAAAAAATATTACGGTAACTCCAATAAAAGTTTGATTAAAAGTAAACTCTAATTCTTTTAATCTTGATCTTCGAAAAATATGCAGATAATAACCACTAAGTGTATACAGAATAATCCAAGCAATAGGGATAAATATCAATCCAAGATATAAATTCTGGTCTTGATTAATTGGAATTTCATAACCGTGTTTACTTGCTTCAATTACGTTTTTACGAAAGAAAAATAAGCCCAGCCAACTTAAAGAAGCAGCGATCCAATCAGCTGCCAGGTGCAAGAGTTGCTGTCTATGCTTATTCATGTTATTTCAAATAACTTAAACGAAGATTATCCAAACAAATTTCACGTTTAGCGATTTTTCCAGGAGGTTTATTAATGCTGAATAAGACTTGAATAGACACAGCGCCAGTCTGTCCGCTTAATTCATGAACAAGATCAACATAAAATCGTTTCCATTTACCATCTGTTGGATTGATATACAAATAAGGGACAACTTCAGGTATTCTTCCGCTAACAGTTCTAATTAATGATAATTGAACAGGCAAGTCTGCTTTTATATCAAAATCAAATTGAACGCTTTTACCATCATTGGGCATGGCGGAAAATGATTCAAATGTGCCAAAATCCATAAATCCTGCAGAATCTTGATCGTTAAATCGAGCCACAAAAACCGGAGAAATAGAGCTGAATCTACCATTTAAATCAAAGGTCCTCGATTCAACAAATAATGAATCCCCTTTATTCAGAAGTACAGCCTTCATTTTCGAATTACCATCATTGAAATCTTCTTCAAACCTAACAATAGCATTGTCTTTCAAGGTAAATGAAGGGAGATAGACTGTGTTGCTTAATGTATTTATTGTTAAAAAAGTATCTTTCGAAATAAAGCAGCGATGAGGCGCCCATTGGTTTTTGCTGCCATTTAATCGAACATAAGGAATGAATTGAAATTTAGTTTTTCCCGATTTTAAAATCGGGACTTTGAAAGGCATTTCAAATAATCCTAAAAAATCGCCATTAGCATAAACTTGTAATGCAGATATTTCATGAATGTTATTTCCCTGCGCTGAGGGCACATCCATTATTACACTATCAACTACTAAAAAAGAGGGGGTTTGGTTGGACTTTTTTTCACATCCGAAAATACCAAGAACCAAAAGAACAAAAAATAATAATTGGCTTGGCTGGCGATTCACATTGCGAAAATAAGGAAATAGAATTAAACCTCTTGATATTTGCGTTGAATACGCTCTATAATTTGCTCTACTAAAAAGGTGACTTCAAATCCATTATCGATACTGGAGATGGGGGTTAGGTGTTTTTCGATATTTTCTTGAAAGTTTCTAATTTCCATTTTCCACGGATCAAATGGCATAACAGAGCGCTCAATCTGCACCAATTGTTTAATTTCATTATCCCCTGTCGCAACTGCCGATAGTTCCTCATGCAAGGTTAGTTGAGCCGAATTTTCTGGCGTACGGAATTCTTTGATGGTGTTTTCAGAGAAATCAATAGAAAATAATCGGTCTTTTTGATAAATATTCATCACAAAAGTACCTGGTTCAACAGCTCTCCCCACAGAAATTACGGCTATTGCATCGTTGTTGAATTCTAATTGGATGTTTAGAAGATCTGCCTGAGTGCCAAATAGAAAAATTGGTCTGGCATGGATGCTTCTTAAACTTGAATTTATCGTTCTAAGAATTAAGTCTATTTCTTGAAAAAGGTGCTGAAAGAACCAAGATGATAGTTCTCCATTTTTTGGGGGAACGCAATATTTTTCTATTTTTATAAATCTTGGTTTCCTGAATAATTGTGCTGCCGATGTAAATAATGGTTTGTTATGCAGAATATGGGAAAACTGTAATATCGAACCGGATTCAGCACTGTACTTTTGCAATGCTTCCCAACATCCAAATTCCCAGTGCCTATATCCATCAAAGAAAATATGCTTCCCAAATTTTACTAAGTTGGCGATTAAATCAAATGGTAATGCGTCCACGGAACGATCTACAAAAAACACATCTGCTTTTTGTGCGTATTCCATTGCAACTATAAAATCACCTAAGTAGTTATAATTAGTAGAGTCATCAGGATCAATAAAACCGAGTAAATTGAAATTGCCGTTATTGGTCAATAAATTTTCGAAAATTTCGGATTTTCTTTTTGAGCCAATTAAAATGGAATTGTGCATGTGTTACTTTTGCGGTGTTACAAAGAAAATAATTTGATTAAAACAGAAATGGAAGGTTTTTGAACACATGATTAGAAAGGTAGATTTAGTAGACACTCTGATCCATAAAGGCCAACGCAAACGATTGGTTGAAGAACTTAGAACCAAGGGTATATCCTCTGAAGTTGTATTAAATGCAATAGATTCAGTGCCACGGCAGTGGTTTTTCCCTAAAGATTTTGATCAGTATGTATACAGGGATGCTGCTTTTCCTATAGATCATGGACAAACCATTTCCCAGCCCTTTACCGTAGCATACCAAACACAGTTATCGGGTGTGTCTAAGGGAGAAAAAGTCTTGGAAATAGGGACTGGAAGCGGTTATCAAGCAGCAATTTTGTTGGCAATGGGCGCCGATGTGTATAGCGTTGAATTTATCTTGCCAATATTGCAGCAAACAGCTCATTTGTTTCAATTGTTAGAACAAAAGATTTCTTTATTTCACGGTGATGGCTCGTTGGGAATACCAGGCTTTGCACCGTATGATTGTATTATTGTAACCGCTGGCGCACCTAATGTACCAGATACATTAATTCAACAGCTAAAAGTAGGAGGTAGGTTGATTATTCCAGTAGGAAATACCAAGGAAGATCAAAAAATGTTAAGAATTACAAAGGTGTCAACTACGCAAGTAAAGCAAGAAATTTTCAACGATTGTAAATTTGTTCCCTTGAAAGGGCAATTGGGTTGGCAATAGAAAAATCTTAATTTGCTTTGCGGTCTTTATTTGGCCATTGCAGCTTCTATTTCATCGGTTTCGATGATGAAATCGTCCATTAAATCAATGACTCCTGTTTCGGTGATTATAACATCGTTTTCTATTCGAATACCGATACCTTCTTCTCTAATGTATATCCCCGGTTCTACAGTAACCACATTATTAATGTCTAAATTTCCCCAACGATGCATTACGTCATGTACATCCAATCCCAAATGATGACTAGTTCCATGCATGTAGTATTTCATAAATGCCTTCGGGTTTGCTTTCACTTCTTCCTGCGATAATAAATTCAATTTTAATAACTCTTCTGTCATGAATTTACATACATCTTCGTGGTAGGCTGGGATGGAAATACCTGGCTTTAGCAGTGTTTTCGCAAACCGCTGTACATTAAGAACGGCGTTGTAAACATCTTTTTGTCGTTGAGTAAATTTACCATTTACCGGAATTGTACGGGATAAATCTCCATTATAGTTACCATATTCAGCGCCAAAATCAAGTAAAATTAAATCTCCGTCTTTAACCATTTTGTTATTGTCGATGTAATGCAGAACACAGGCATTAGCTCCACCAGCAATAATTGGATCGAAGGCAAATCCGCGACTTCTGTTTCTGATAAACTCATGGATTAGTTCTGCTTCTATTTCGTATTCCATTACTCCAGGCTTAACAAAAGTTAATAATCGGTCAAATCCTTTTTTTGTAATAGCAATTGCTTGTTTGAGTTGCTCGATTTCTTCCGGTTCTTTTCTCATTCGCAAATCGGCTAAGATTGGAGCTGATCGTTTGGTTGAATGTGCAGGATACTTGGCTATAATCTCTTGGGCAAACCGTAAGCCTGCATAGGGAACTTTATCGGTAAATCGATCATTTTCGTTAAGATTTAAATAAATCGTTTCCGATAATAAAAAGGCTGCATGTATGGTTCTCCAAAACTCGTGGTACCAAAATACATTGCTAACACCTGAAACTTCATGAGCTTGGTTGGGTGTAAGTCTTGCGCCGTCCCATATCGCAATTTGCTCGCTGGTCTCTTTTATAAACAGCATTTCTCTGTACATTGGGTTGGGAGAACTCGGAAATAGCACCAATATGGTGTCCTCTTGATCGATGCCCGTTAAATAGTAAATGTCTGATTGTTGTCGGAAAGTGAAATAGGCGTCACCATTCCTTGGGGCTTCATCATTGCTATGAAAAACTGCCATACCTCCATCCTTGATTTTATTGGAGAATTTGGTTCTGTTTTTTATGAATAAATTATTATTGGGATTAGCGTATTTACTATTCATGCTGTAAAATTAGTGAATTGTAATTTTTTACGGTAATTTTTGAGTTGTAATGTCAAAAAAACGAAGGTAAATAGCTATGTTTTTTGAATCTTTGATAAAAAACTATATTTTTGGAGCAACACTAATTGCACTTAGTGTGTCAAATAATACAAAACCAAACGTATGAATAGAAAATTACGATTCTTATTTTTTGCTTTTTTTAGCTTTCTTTTTGCCAGTAAGTCTAATGCATCACACATGATGGGTGCGGATATGGCTTACCAATGTTTAGGTAATGGAAAGTATAAAATTATTGCAAAAATCTATCGCGATTGTAGAGGTATCTCTTTCAATAACCCAACATTTGGAGTTTTTGGCGGTACCAACGGTGGAAATGGATGTGGAAATTATTCCATGAGTATTTCTAGAACCGGCATCAGAGACGTAACTCCGCGGTGCTCAACAGCCTCTAAGCCTTGTAATCCCACCAACACGGGTTCAACCGGAGAAGGTATCGAGGAACATACGTACGAGGTTACCGTAGATTTTACCAAAACACCGTTGAGTAATTTTGTAAATAAAAGCAGTTGTTGTGAAGTTACTTTTTATATTGGTCAGTGTTGCAGGAACGGAGCCATTACAACCGGTCCAGCCAACGATGATTTCAATTCAACGTGTATGATTAATATTTGTAACATCGCTAAATCTACAAAGAAATGTAATTCGTCGCCATCGTTGAGTAATGAACCTATTGGTTTCCTTTGCTGTAACCAGGCGTATTATTTTAACAACGGTGCGATTGATACTGTTGATTATGATTCGTTTTCTTATGCTCTAGTAAGAGGTATCCGTTCTATTCCAAGTACTTCTGTAAGCTATGCATCGCCGTTCGATGCTCGTTATTTCATGACTCCTTATTGTATTCCTCCAACCACCATTAAGTGTTCGCCAAATATTAAAACTAACCCTCCCCGAGGCTTGTATTTCGATACAAGTACTGGGGATATAATTTTCACGCCAACGAAGTGCGATGAGGTAGGTATTGCGGTTATTGAGATGACGGAGTGGCGGCAAGATAGCGCCACAAAGAAATGGGTCGTTATTGGTAAAACTAGGCGAGATATGCAGTTGATCGTAAAAGACGATTGCGGATATAACAAAGCACCAACGGTTTCTGGTCCCTATTCATATAAGGTCTGTGAAGGTGAGACAATCAAATTTAAAGTAGAAACGGAAGACGAAACCTTTACACCGTACCAAACTACCCCGGATACAACTTCATTGAATTGGAACAAAGGTATACCAGGAGCAAAATTTACTATAGCTAACAAAACTTTATGGAATCAAAAGCGATTGGCCTATGCCGATTTTGAATGGACACCCGGTATTGGAATGGCCTCGGATGTGGCGTACTCATTCTCCGTTCGAGTAACGGATAATCATTGTCCAAAACCATCCATTGCGATTCGTGGTTTTAAAGTAAAAGTAAACCCTAGAGCCTTTTCTGAAAGAGAATACACCATTTTGAAATGCGGTAAATTTAGAATGAATGCTAAAGTATCTGCTGCATTTAAAGGCGTACCAACCTATCGTTGGAGTGTTAGAGATAGTTTGGGTAGTAAAGAAATCTTCTACAGTGCAAAGAAGACCGATACCATGACTTTCTATAAGGGAGGTAAATATATCATAGTACACACGGTAAACAACTCAGACAACTGTCCAACCATTTACCGCGATACAGTGATTATCCCTGATCCTCCGGTAGTTACAATGGCTACTAAAGATACGTTTGC